>QHXL01000204.1:537-6162 GCA_003222935.1 Acidobacteriota bacterium | reverse complement strand
CGCCCCGGCAACAAGACCTCCCGAAGTTAATTCACGAGTTTCACTTTCTGAATCGGCCTGCAAGTAGATTGGCGGGTTATGGCCGGCATTAACGTAAGTTAGACACTGCGTCGCCTGATCAAACGTAGCGTAGAAGAATGTGACGTAGTGTTCACCGTTGGTTGAATTGAAAAGAAGTCGGTTTAGTTTGCCAACGATGGACGACAGTTCATTGCTTTGCGAAACAGTGGAACCATTTCTCGCAGTCAAACTTCGCAGCGTCGCTTGAACTGTCGACATGAGCAAAGCCGCAGGCATCCCTTTTCCCGCAACGTCAGCGATTGCCAACCCTAACTCGCGGTTATCGAAGTTGATGAAGTCGTAATAATCGCCACCTACTCCACGCGCGGGCTCGCAAAAACCCGCGACCTCCATCGCCACATTGGAGGGAGGACAAGCAGGCAGCAAGCGTTGTTGCACTTCAGCCGCGAGTGCGAGTTCTCGACGCATCCGCTCCTGCGCGACCAGCCTTTCAGTTAAGCGAGCGTTGTCGATAACGAGGGCGAGTTGAGCAGCGATGGACATCAACAACTCACGGTCAGCAGCGGAGTACTGAAACTCACCGCGTCTCGGCCCAAACGAAAGGATTCCGACAAGCTCGTCTTTCTGACGAATCTGTACGAGGATTCTCGCGTTGATTGTGCGAAGAACATCGTGCTCCCCGGCGCGCTCCTGGCGTGTTGCTGGTAGTAATGAATTGAGTGCCTGGGACCACGTCTCGATCTCTCTCGACTCAATGACAAGCGGCGTCGAAAGGTTCATCAACCTGCGTACAACAAATGCTCGCCGGCTCAACGTTAGACGTTGATTCGCACATTTGTCAGATCCCAGGTCGGGAGTTCGACCTTGTTTCGATAGCACGCGCAACTGGAAGTCGTTGGTGTTGTCGTCGCGAATAAAGATCGCCGCATTGCTCGCTTCGAGTGCGTTTCGAATTCGTTCAGCGAGGTGTTGATAAAGTTGATCGATGCTGCTCACATGCTGTGTGCCTTGTCCGAGGTCAAAAAAGATCTTTCGTTCGTCGTAAGGGACGGGTTCATAGTATCGCTCGATTTTTGGCAGTAAGAACTTTCTAGCGTAGACGTGAAACAGCACAAATGCGGTAAACAACAGCAGTGAGACAAGGAGATCCGTTCGTCGGCCGAATGTATCGATGAATCTCAAACGACTTCCGGAGAAAGTAAGGAAGTAGAGACCAACAAAGAGTGCGGCTTCAGCGAAATAATAGACGCGTCTGACAGAAAGATGGCGCTTCGACTGACGCCACAAACGACGCACGGTTTTCGGCTTTCGTAGGTAAACCCGGGGCAAAACTCTCATTTCCATACTCCGACACTGCGTGAAAGGGCGCGCCTCCCCTACATCTCAGTAGAAACGCACGGCGGACATGACTGATGCTCTCACTATGAAGTACACCGCAGCCATCGTTTCTGTAACAAAAGTTCCATAACGGCTTTGTCCAAGGGTCGAATAACACCTGCTACGAGGCGGTATCTGCACCTTTATTGAAGCGATAGGGGATTTTGCAAGAACAAATTGCTCTACTGTTTGTGATCCTGGAGGGCAAAGAGTTGCGAAGTTGGTTGGGATTACTTTTCGGCGAGGGGTTCAGTATTTCGTACAGCTGTTGAGTTTTAGCCGGCTCGTTTGAAGTACTGCACCGCACGTTCATGCTTTTCAGCGGCAGCACGGGTATCGAATGTACCCAGGTTTTTGCGCTTGCCCGTCTTTGGGTCTTTCTTCTTTGAGTAGAGTCGATATTTCCCAGACTTTAATTTTCTAATCACGAGGGTGCTCCTTTCAACACTAGTTCTTCACGTATTACTGACTTGAGTAATCGGTACCGTAACTCAGTAGGGTTGGGTTGCTCAAGCGGCACACCCGCCCTGGCGCTTACGCTACTGACTTAGTTGCTGGTGAGGTGTAGAATGCGTCGCACACACTATCAGGCCCGACATCAGTTCCCCTTGAACCCCTTCGAGAGCAGTTAAATTGTCCCGTGTTCTCTTGGACAGCGCACGGCGCGTAACTCAGACAAACGGAATAACTGGAAATCATTTCGCAGCGACTAACAATTATTGCGCTAAGTCTGATTCCCGTGGATGTATGTAGGTGAGTCGACAACATGATGGAGGAGAAAAAAGATGCTTAGTTTCATTTGGTTCTTGATCATTGGCCTGGTCGCCGGGCTTTTGGCACGTTTAATTATGCCTGGCAGAGACGCGATGAGTTTGCTCGCTACTGTGTTACTCGGTATGGCGGGATCAATAATTGGTGGGGTAATCAGCTGGGCTATCTGGGGCAATCAGACCACTGGCGTTCCAACCTCAGGATTATTGCTGTCGATCATCGGCGCCATCGTTTTGTTGGCCGTGTTTCGGATGGTGAAGGGCCGATCATCGGTCTAACTGTCCCTTCTTTGATTAATACAATTCTCTTGATACCACCGGCTTTTTGCCCGTGATGCGTCAGGTTCAGCCTACTTCCACTGCTAATAACCTCCGGCGCGCGGGGAAGCCGCGCGAAGTTTGAGAAAAAGTTGTGTGTAGGCAAAAACTGAAACCACCGGCATAAAAGCCGGTGGTTTCTATGTGCGCCGCCAACCACCCTGGAGAATGTGTTGGCAGCATTACTCGAATCCTAAACAAATGATGACTGATAAATTCCAAATGATATCTGACCAATGATTGTTTAACTCACTTTTGCATCTGAGCTTTTCATGTTGCAAGATAGCCAAAACCAAGAGCAAAGAATGATAACTGCGCTACCAGTCGACGTTTCTACTTCAATCAAACGCGCGCTCCAGGAAGACATCGGGAGCGGAGATGCTACGACCGACAGCATCGTGCCTCCGGGTGCGGTACTTCGCGGTCGCATCGTTGCGAAACAGTCAGGAGTGATTGCGGGTTTAGAGGTTGCGGAAGCGGTCTTTCATGAGATACAGACCGACGTCTCATTCAAGTCACTTGTCAAAGATGGTGCGACGGTCTCGGATCGCACTACCATCGCCGAGGTCAGGGGTTCAGCACGCGCACTTCTCACCGGTGAACGCGCGGCCCTGAACTTCCTGGGTCGCATGTCGGGAATTGCGACCTTAACCCGCCAGTTTGTCGATGCGGTTTCCGGCACGCATGCACAGATTCTTGATACACGTAAGACGGTTCCTGGATTAAGAACTCTTGATAAGTTGGCTGTGAAACTCGGAGGCGGCGAAAATCACCGGACAGGTTTGTTCGACATGATATTAATAAAGGACAACCATATTGACTTTGCCGGTTCGATCACCAGAGCGGTTGAGCGTGCGCGAGATGCGGCAACAGGTTTGGAAATAGAAGTTGAGACTCGAACGCTCGACGACGTTCGAGAAGCATTGGCGCTCGGAGTGGAAAGAATTCTTCTCGACAACATGACCCTCGACACGATGCGAACGGCAGTCGAACTGACTTCGGGCCGGGCGAAACTCGAAGCTTCAGGCAACGTAACACTCGATACTGTTGTCGAAGTTGCTCGCACAGGAGTCGATTACATTTCGGTCGGTGCTCTGACGCACTCGCCGAAAGTTTTTGATGTCAGTCTTGAGTGGGCCGAGACGGAGTGAATGTCCGATATGCTTTAGCTTGTCGCTCTGTAGGGAGGACGCCTGATTCAATTAACAGCGACTGGCTAAAGCATATCGCACATCAAAAAGAGGAACGATGATAAGTCAATCAACAACAGCGGCGATGTACGACAAGCTCAGCGGGTTGCTGTCGAAGACGGTTCCGGATTTTGAGTTGCGGATCAAAGCCGAACTGGCAGCGGAAATCAATCAGCTGAAGGTTGAAAAAAACGCGGTAATCCTGGGCCACAACTATATGGAGCCCGCGCTCTTCTATTCGATCCCGGATTTTGTCGGCGACTCACTCGAACTCAGTCGCAAGGCCGCCCAAACCGACAAAGACATCATCGTGTTTTGCGGCGTGAAGTTCATGGCCGAGACGGCAAAAATCTTAAACCCGACCAAAAAGGTTCTCGTGCCTTCTGAAAAGGCCGGCTGTTCGCTCGCATCGAGTATTACTGCTGAAGATGTGCGCAATCTGAAAGCGAAGTTTCCCGGTGTGCCCGTCGTCACCTACATCAACACGTACGCCGACGTAAAAGCTGAGTCAGACATTTGTTGTACTTCAGGTAATGCCGTTGCGGTTGTTAATTCACTCAACACTGACAAGGTGATTTTCATTCCGGATGAATATCTTGCCGGCAACGTCGCACGCGAGACTGGTAAGCAGATCATTTATCCGAGCCGTGATCCGAAACAGAACTTCCCGGGTGAACTGGACTACCAAATGATTGGCTGGCCGGGTCGTTGTGAAGTACATGAGAAGTTCACGGTGGAAGACATTGTCAACATTAGGAAGCAGTTTCCCGATGTGCTCATCCTGGCCCACCCGGAGTGTAGCCCTGAAGTAGTTGAAGCTTCTGATTTTTCAGCCAGTACAACTGCGATGATCAGGTACGTTGAGAAAACCAGGGCTCCGCACTATTTGTTGCTGACCGAGTGTTCGATGGGCGACAACGTAGCGGCTGCAAATCCTGATAAAGAGATGCTGCGACTGTGCAATGTCCGTTGTCCGCACATGAATGAGATTACGTTGGAAGATACGCTCGAGTCGTTGCGGAAAGAGCAGTTTGAGATTGTGCTTGATGAAGACATCCGACAACGAGCCTACGTCGCTGTTGAAAGAATGCTTCACATCGGCTGACGATTGGATTTGTTGTTGTAGTTGAGCGTTCGTGATCGAATTATTGGTCATTTGTCATTGGACATTTCTCATTTGTCATTTGGCAGGTTAGTTTTCAGTCATACCAATAGGAGTAATAAGACCTATACGGCTGATTCCCACGAACTACTGAGAGTCCTTCAAAATGACAAATGAGAAATGTCCAATGACAAATGACCAATGAGTTTGTTGCGTCAAAAAGGAGACCGTTGGCCCAGACAGAAGTCCTAATCATTGGTTGCGGCATTGCCGGCGCGACAACCGCAATCCGACTGGCGCGCAATCCCGAGCGACAAATTACAGTCATCACACGAGCGCGCGACAGCCGTGAGTCAAATACACGTTATGCGCAGGGCGGGATTATTGGTCGTGGTCCTGATGACTCTTCAGAACTTCTGTACGAGGATATTGTCGCCGCAGGCGCCGGCGTCACTTCACCAGAGGCCGCCCGCATTCTTGCCGACGAAGGTCCTGTACTCCTAAATGAAATACTCGAGAAGACAGCGGGAGTTGTTTTTGATCATGAACCCTCAGGCGAACCAACCTGGGGCCAGGAAGCTGCACACTCTCGTCGTCGCATTCTCCACGTCGGTGATCTCACCGGGATGGCCATCGCCGATCGTTTGATAGCGACCCTTAACGAATATCCCAACATAAAACTGGAGACCGATGCGACTGCAGTCGATCTCATCACCTTTCCGCACCACTCGCGCGATCCACTCGATAACTACAACCCGATTTCCTGTCACGGTGCTTATGTGTTCAATCGGGAGCAGAAGACAGTGCATCGATATCTCGCTCGCACGACTGTGCTGGCAACGGGCGG
>QHXL01000204.1:0-464 GCA_003222935.1 Acidobacteriota bacterium | reverse complement strand
ATCGCGCCGGGGCTCGTATCGCGAATGCCGAGTATGTTCAGTTTCATCCAACTGCGCTGGCAGCTCCCGGAGCCGAAGGAATGTTGATCAGTGAAGCGGTGCGAGGCGAAGGTGGCGTGTTACTCACTCCCGACCTGAAACCTTTCATGTCGAGTTACTCGCCCGATTGGAAGGACCTCGCTGCGCGCGACATTGTAGCGCGTGCCATTCATTACGAGATGGAAACGAACGGCTATTCTTACGTTTTACTCGATCTCGCGTCGCACATGTCGTCCGAAGCGATCCAAACTCGTTTTCCGTTTATCTATCGCGAATGTCTGAAGGTTGGTTTTGATATTTCGAAGGAACCGGTACCAGTCGTTCCCGCGGCTCACTATTTCTGCGGTGGAGTGCTGGTGGATGAATGGGCCAGGGCCAGTATTCAGAATCTCTTTGCGATCGGAGAAATTAGTTGCACAGGAGTC
>QHXL01000203.1:8382-10751 GCA_003222935.1 Acidobacteriota bacterium | reverse complement strand
TCGCGAAGCGGTGAGGAGTGGTCGTCTAACAGAGAAGAGAATTGAAGAGTCAGCGCGAAGAATTCTGGCCGCAAAGTACGACCTGGGTTTAATCACGCAACGCTTCACACCCCTCGACCCGATCGACCGAACGGTGGGCACCAAAGATGTAAATGAACTTGCAACCGAGATTGCCGAACACGCAATCACGCTGGTTCGAGATGAAGACAAGTTAATTCCTCTAAGCGGTCTTAAACCGGACGCGAAGATTGTGAACATTGCGATCACAAATGGCGACGATCGTTTGACGATAGCCAGTATTTTTGCGGCACGGATGGCACGCTCGGGACGAAAATTAGACACCGTGGTCCTCGACGAGCGTTCGACAGAACAGGAACAGCAAAAAGCGATCGACCTTGCGAAGTCGGCAGATCTAGTAATCGCTTCTATGTATGGACGTGTGCGTTCCGGACAAGTGAATAGCGTTGGTTTGCCGGCTGCAGGGGCGAAAGTCTTGACCGCAGTAATTGGCGGCAAGGCGCCGGTTGTCGGAATTAGTTTTGGGAACCCCTATCTCCTTCAGAGTTTCAGCGGTCTTCGTACTTACCTGGTTGGTTATGGCGATATGCCAAGTCTGCAACAGGCTATGGCGCGTGCAGTGCTTGGTGAGATCGATATCGTAGGTAAGTTACCCATTTCTCTCCCGGGACTTTACCCGAGAGGTACTGGGATACAGTTGAAGGCCACGACGAAGTAGTCGAATCCATGTTAAATCGAAAAATAATCGTACCTGTCCTGATAATCCTGCTCTCCTGTCAGTACCTGTTCGCCCAACTCCCCGAAGTTAAACCCGAACAAGTATCAGTCTCCTCGACACAGTTAGCATTAATGGATTCTGTAATCGAAGAAGCGATCAGGGACCGACGCCTGCCAGGAGCAGTCGTACTCGCCGGTCGGAAGGGAAAAATCGTCTGGCGAAAAACGTATGGCGCAAGAGCTGTTGAACCAGCACGCGAACCTATGACTGCCGATACGATCTTTGATCTGGCAAGTCTTACAAAAGTAGTCGCCACTGCTACGAGTATTATGATTTTGGTCGAGCGTGGAAAGCTGCGTTTGACTGACCCGATTACTGAGTACATTCCCGAACTCAAAGGCGAAGGCCGAGAACGAATCACGATTGAGCAGTTGCTAATCCATCGTAGCGGTTACGCACCTGATTTTGACTTGCGTGAACAATGGACCGGTTACGACGAAGCAATAAAACGATTAATAAAAGAACCATTACGCTCGGCTCCCGGCACTCGTTTTGTTTACAGCGACATCAACTACATTACGCTTGGTGAAGTCGTGAATCGGGTTAGTGGTCTAACACTCGATCGCTTCGCCGCCCAAAACATTTTTACGCCACTCGGAATGCGCGACACGGGATTTCGACCGGCGGTCTCTTTGCGAAGTCGTATCGCACCAACTGAAAAGCGTCGCGGTCAACTAAACTATCTCGGCGATTCATCAGTTAACGCCGGCTCTGACGCGGATGTGTGGTTGCGTGGCCAGGTCCACGATCCAACGTCTTATCGAATGAATGGAGTCGCCGGACACGCCGGGTTGTTTTCCACTGCGAATGATTTGTCGATCTATTGTCAGATGATCCTTAACGGTGGTCACTATCGAGGTGTGCGTGTTCTTTCGCCGGCGAGCGTGGCTGAAATGACGCGACCGCGCCTGGTGAATAGTAGCGGCGCGACACGAGGACTTGGGTTTGATATCAACTCGAGTTTCTCGTCGAACCGTGGTGATCTTTTTCCACTCGGATCTTTCGGTCACACTGGTTTCACTGGAACTTCAATGTGGATGGATCCGGCGAGTGAGATCCGGATGGTAAAGGCGATGTTGGTCCCTTGCGCGGGCGCGTTGCATCGATCGTGGCGGGAGCGGTGACGGATGGTTCCGTGGTGTCGAAGGCTCGCGCGGAGTACGCCAATTACTACCTCTCGGTTGTAAAAGCTCTCGAACTGGTAGGTACGGAAACTCCTGCATCGACAAAAGTGCTAACTGGAATTGATGTACTCGAGCGCGACAACTTCAAGCAGCTCGCCGGTTTGAAGATTGGCCTGGTGACCAATCACACCGGTCGCAATCGCGAAGGACGCCAGACAATCGATATTCTCAACAAGGCACGCGGAGTAAAGCTGGTTGCGCTCTTTTCACCTGAGCACGGAATACGTGGCCTACTCGATGAAAAGATCTCCGACTCAAAAGACGAAGTCACGGGCCTGCCTGTCTATTCTCTTTACGGTGAAAGTCGCCGGCCCAAACCGGAACAACTGAAGGACCTCGACGCCATTGTTTACGACATCCAGGACATCGGCGCCCGCTTCTACACTTAC
>QHXL01000203.1:0-8356 GCA_003222935.1 Acidobacteriota bacterium | reverse complement strand
TTGGAGGAAGCAGCGAAGGCCAAAATTCCCGTGTATGTACTTGATCGACCAAACCCGATAGGCGGTCTGGATATTGAAGGTCCGATTGCCGACCGGGACAAACTCTCGTTCGTTTCGTACCACACGATTCCCGTGCGGCATGGGTTGACGATTGGTGAACTGGGCCAACTGTTTAATAAGCAGAAAAACTTCGGCGCTGATCTCCGCGTGATCAAGATGGAAGGATGGCGTCGTTCGATGTGGTTCGACGAAACCAATCTGACGTGGGTCAACCCGTCACCCAACATGCGAAGTTTGACCGAAGCAACTCTGTATCCCGGAGTCGGGCTACTGGAGATGACTAACGTATCGGTCGGGCGGGGAACTGATACGCCTTTTGAGATTGTTGGCGCTCCGTGGATCCAGGGTGACAAACTCGCTGACTACTTGAATCAAAGATCGATTCCGGGCGTGCGATTTGTTCCGCTCCGTTTCACACCCAGGGCGTCAGTATTTAAGGATGTAGAGTGCGGAGGAATGAATATTGTGATCACGGATCGATCGTCATTTCGACCGTTACTCACGGGGATGGAAATAGCGGTAGCCTTGCGAAAGATCTATCCCGACGATTGGAAGATCGACAACTATCTTAAATTGCTCGTCAATACGAATACTCTTGAACGTGTGAAACGCGGCGATACGCCGAGAGACATAGTTGCGTCGTGGAATTCTCAGCTAGAAGAGTTTCGGAAAGCACGCGCTGAGATTTTGCTGTACAACTGACGTCTTCGTCATTCAAGCGCTCCGTTTGATCAGAATAAGTTGGGAAGGGGCAACTCAAGCCTAGCGGACCTCTCTAGATCATTGCAGTTGGGAAGGGGGCAAACGGCGCAAAGAGTACTGCTGATTAGGGGAACTGTAGTGCGCCCCCGCTGTAGCCCTAACTAGGATCTGATCGAACTCAGCGGGGGCGCGCTACGGTCCAAATTTGAAAGGAACCCGTAGACCCGCTTGCCCCCTTCCCAACTGCACATATCGACGAGATCCCGAAATTGTTACCTTTCATACAACACGGTCTTCATCCACTTTCTAACTGAATTTATTAGGAAGATCTTTTTCGCAGCGCGTAATTCGTCGACCGTTATAGTGCGCTCCTCAATCTGTTCATCCGCAATCAGTTGATCTCGAAAAGTCCCAGCCAGCAATCCCGCTGAAACAGGCGGAGTCACAAGTCTCCCGTTCAACTCGACTACCACGTTTGCAATTGTCGACTCGGTAACTTCGCCACGTTCATTGAAGAAGATGACGTCGTTGCATTCAGGCTGCTGCTTAAGTTGTGACTCATAGAAAGAACGTTGAGTCGTCTTATGAAAGAGCATTCGATCATTCGAGTCCACTGCCTTGGTTGCCAATCCGACCTTTAGGACCTTTTCGACACCAGGCTCGATGGGGGCAGCTTGAGTTGAAAGCGCACCCTGCTTTGCAGCGACGACTCTTACTTTCCATGAACCATCGTTGTGCATTCGCTTCAGCTGATCTAATCGTGATGCGATGTCGATCTCTGAATACTCGAATCCGAAAAAGTCGGCGGAGTTTCGCAGGCGCTCGAGATGACGCTCGAGCAGGAAGTATTCGGCGTCCTCAAGTAGTAACGACTCAAATAGATCGAACGTCTGACGTGGGGTGTTGAGAAACTTCGCTTTCACTAAACACTCCTCGTACTCTCGATCAGCTGTTGAATCGATGGTAATCCCACCTCCCACACCGAATGTAGCCATACCGGTTTCCGAGTCGACGACAACCGTACGAATCGCCACGTTGAAAATGCAGTCGCCGCCGGGCCGAAGTAAACCGATCGCGCCCGTGTAGATCCCGCGTGGATGTGGTTCGAGTTCGCGAATGATCTCCATGGTGCGAATCTTTGGTGCTCCCGTAATCGAACCACAAGGAAATAGAGCACCCAACAGTTCAACCAGACTGATGTTGTCACGTAACGTCGACTTAACGGTCGAGGTCATTTGCCAAACCGTTTCGAATCGCTCGAGTTCGTACAATGAAGTTACTTCGACACTACCTGGAATCGAGACCTTGCCAAGATCGTTACGCAGTAAATCAACAATCATCACGTTTTCGGCCTGGTCTTTTGGAGAGTTCTTTAGCGTGGCGGCGAGTAGTTTATCTTCTTCCAGAAAACGGCCACGCCGGATCGTACCCTTCATAGGCCTCGTCCGAACTGAGTTGCCTTTTCGTTCAAAGAATAGTTCCGGCGACAACGAAAGGATTTGATATCGGCCGATATCCAGGTACGCACAGTACTTCGCACCCTGAGCCAGACTTAAACTTCGGTACCAGCTAAAGCCATCGCCACTGAAAACTGATCGCAGCGGAAATGAATAGTTAACCTGATAGGTGTCGCCAGCTGCGATCAGATCTTGAATGCGGAGTATCGCCCGGTTGTATTTATTGCGACTTACCTGTGGTGTCCACGCAGTCGCACTGTAGCCTTGTTCCTGGTCGGGAGACTTTTTATCGTTTGGCGAAACTACGGTGGCCCAGGCAAGTGGAAAAGATGTCGCCTCTTGAGTGGACAAGGCAGGATCAAATACCGGCGCCGCTTCATAGCTCAACATCAATACAACGTAAGCGCCCCGTTGAGCCGCCGATTCAGCCGCTTCGATGAGTGGCAGCACTTCGCTCAGCTGAGTTGCGAAAAGCGTATTGGATGTTGAATCTGAGGAAAAGGACCAGTCGTCACCGCTTGGGCCAAGACCAAAATCAATTATCGCCATGGACTAAGTTTAATCTCGAATTATCACCGACGAGCAGGAAATGACTCCATTCCTCGCATTAGCAATGCTTATCAAAAGGATAAAAATCTTTAGCTACCATTCTAGCAACTGAAAACCTATAATCCGTCCATCGATGCAATAAATCTCTAGCATCTGGTCACGCGCATCTCTATCAAGAACAATTAGGAAGTGTTTCGACCTGATGAATCCAGGAACGTGGACCGTAACGCTGGAAGGGCTAAACGGGTTTCCTGCCTAACACACAAAGATGTGTTGGGCGGGTTGTGCTCGATAGCTTCCCCTAAAGAAAAAAATAAGAGAGGGTACTCCCCAATGAAACTCCGAGCCTCAATTTACTGTTTGTTAGGCATCGCATTGCTTCTGTCAACCATGTCGATGGCATTTGCTCAGGGCACAACGTCGCGTGTCACAGGAACCGTTCACGATGCTAACGGCTCCGCGGTTGCCGGTGCGCTGGTAACCTTAATCAACGAGGGTACTGGTATCTCGTTTACAACCTCGACCAGCGAAAGTGGAACCTATGCTTTTGACCTTGTGCAAATCGGCAAGTACAGCATCTCGATCGAGAAGCAAGGCTTCAAAAAGTTTCTGAGCCAGGGAAACACGATCAACGTAAATCAGCCAACGGTTGTCAGTACGGTCCTTGAGACAGGTGGCGTCGCTGAAACAGTTACGGTCCAGGCCGCGGGTGAACAGGTGCAGACCGCCACGTCCGGCAACCTCGGCAGCACGATCGATCAAAGGACCCTGGAGAGCCTCCCGATCGTTGGTACGCGCGGTAGAAACCCGCTCGACCTGTTGAACTTTCAACCAGGGGTCGTGTTTGGCGGGGCCACTGGCGGCGCTGTTAACGTCAACGGATCTCGCGACCGTGCCTTCAACTTCACTCTTGATGGTATAGACATCAACGAGTCGACAGCAGGTGGTTCAAACTTTACGCCACTTCGACCAAATCCGGATTCAGTCCAGGAGTTCCAGGTCGTTACCAGTAACTTCACCGCAGAACTCGGACGAAGCAGTGGTGCTCAGGTCACACTCGTTACCAAGTCGGGAACAAATCAATTTCATGGCAACTTCTTCGAGTTTTACCGAACACCACGATTCGACGCCAAGAGTTACCCGGTAACGATTGCGGGCACACCTAAAGATCAATTCGTGCAGCATATCTACGGTGGCAGTCTCGGTGGTCCACTCTACAATCCTGGCTTTGGTGAAGGCACCAAAATGGGATGGCTGAAAGACAAAGCGTTCTTCTTTACTAATCTGCAATTGCTGCGAGCCTACGACACGGCTTTAGTTACACGAACGGTTTACACTCAGGCAGCGCGCAATGGACTTTTCCGATATGTCGTCGGTCGCGCTAACTCTCCGGCAGGCACCGGCACGGCCGCTGTCGATGGTAGTGGTAACTCGCTGCTTCCGGTTTGCAACGGCGCCAACGCACCTTGCATCGCCACCTACAACATCGGAGCTAATCCAACCGGCGTGGGTGTCGATCCTACACTTGTTGGGATACTCAGTTCAGCGCCGCTGCTGAATAACTTTACGACCGGTGATGGGCTGAATACGGCTGGATTCAACTTCGCCTCGCCGCAACACGAGAAGCAGTACGACTTCGTTTCGAAGTTCGACTTTAATCTCACGCAAGCTAGTCAGCTCTACGTGCGCTACGCTCAAGGATCGCAAACCAGCCTGGGTGATTCAGCAAATGCTGGACGACCGATCTTCCCAAACTCTCCAAACTTTGTAGACACTTTTCGAACTCCGAAGAACCTTGCGATTAACTGGCGTTGGTCACCAACCCCAACGGTTACAAACGAATTCATTTTTGGTATCAGCAAGTTCTTCTTTAGTTTTCTGACACCAGAGCCCAATCCGAATCTGCCGTTCTCCTTCATTAACGTCGCGACTGAGAACACGAATTTTTCTTACAACGCCCGCGGCGTTCGCACCTTCCAGTTCATTGACAATCTCACGTCGATAAGGGGATCCCACACGCTTAAGGGTGGCATTAACTTCCGCCTCAATCGTCACAAAGACGATCGATCTAATGTGGCGGGGTCAGCAATTGAACCGGTCGTTGCTCTTGGTACAACTGGAGGGTTCGCCGGCTTCAATTTCCCGGCAACTGGAAACACCGGCATCAACGCCACGGACTTGACCCGTTTACAAAACACCATCGTCGATCAACTCGGCAAAGTGAACTCGGTGTCGCAAGCTTTCGTCTCGACTGGTTCGGCATTTGCGCCTGCCGGTACCAGATGGCTCAACGAAGCCAACTATCCGGAACTCGACTTTTATTTCCAGGACAACTGGCGCACTCGTTCCAACCTGGTCTTTGATCTGGGTGTACGTTGGGAGGTCAAGCTTGCACCATCTGTGAATGGCAGGACGGTTTTGATTCCGAATCAACTCGCCAAAGTTGGTGCCGCACCATCAAACACGCTGAAGTGGGTTGAAGGCGACGTGTTCAAGAGTGATTTCGGCAAGTTTCTTCCATCGGTAGGTTTTGCCTGGGATCCATTCAAGAGCGGCAAGACATCCATTCGCGGAAACTACCGAATGGCCTCAGATAGAATTGCCACATTCCTATTTGGTTCTTCTATCTTCCAAAGTACGCCAGGTAACAATGCCGCGGTTACTAACTCTGCTTTTGGACAGGCGGGCGGTTTGTACAGGAACATTGGTCCAATCATCGCTGGGCTATTTCCGCCTTCCACGCCGAGTGCTCTACAACAGCCACAGGCATTCAGCACATATGACGTTTTCTCAAATCCACGAGTCTTCACTGAGCTTCCAGAGGGAGTTCAAGAATAACGTTCATGAGGTTAACTACATCGGCAAACACGGTGTTCACTTGCTCGGTGCCTATAACACGAACCAGGTGAATATCTTTGCCCGCGTTCCCGGGGTAAACCAGAGCTTCCTCGAAGCCTTCAATTTGATTCGGGAAGACATTCGCGTGAACGGGGCTAATACGATCACGGTCAATCCCGCTTTAATTAATCTGCTGTATACCGGTAACCCAAATAACAACGCCGGAACAGCAACGTTCCGAACTGCAGCAACAACCAATTCAATCCTCTTGGGTAATGCGGCGTCTGCCGCCCTGATAACGTCACAACGTCTTTGCGCGGCAGCCGATGTCACCAACGGAATTTGTACAGCGACGGGCGGCCAGCTTATAGCTCGTACTGTTAACAACCCGTTTGTCTTCCAGAATTATCCACAGTTTTCGGGTGGCTTGAACGTTTTCGATAGCAACGACTACTCGAAGTACGATGGATTGCAGTTCATTTTCAAACGACGCATCAGCGCCGGTCTGGGATTCCAATTCGCTTACACTCTTTCTAAATCAAAAGACAATCGCTCGTGGGATCCATCGTTGAGTACCGTCTCAACTGGTTCCGTACAGGCTGCATCGAGCACGCCGTTTGATCTTAGAGATCGTCATCTCAACTACGCGTGGTCAGACTTCGATCGACGTCACGTGTTCCAGGGTACATACACCTACGACTTGCCGTTCGGCAGAGGCAGACAGTTTGGCAAAGACTCCTCTGCAGTAGTCGATCACATTATCGGCGGCTGGATGTTCTCCGGGACTGTCATCAAACAGTCGGGCCGACCGTTTACGGTCTACTCTGGTCTGAATACTCTCAGCAACGTTGTGCAGTCCACAGCTGATTGCAGTGGTTGCGAGCGTGGTATCGGCAAGCTGGTCCTCGAGAGTGGCAGGAACTTCTGGTTCGACTCGGCAGCGCGGGCCAAGTTCTCAGCTCCAGCCCCTGGTTCAATTGGAAATACCGGGCGCAACTTCTTTATCGCTCCAGTTTATTTCCAATGGGATGCTTCTCTGGCGAAGAACTTCAGAATCACTGAACGTGTGCGCTTCGACCTTCGAGTCGATGCGCGCAACGTCCTGAATAAGCCTTCATTCGACAATCCAACGGCAGTCATCAACTCGACGATCTTTGGTCGAATAAACGACTCTGTTACTAACAACGCACGAAGGATTCAATTCTCAGGGAAGGTTAGTTTCTAGTAATTAACCACAGGACAAACTGACAGATGAAACTCGGTTTACGCGTACTGCTGTTGGTGTGGCTCTTCGCTGCACCAACAGCTTTTATTCGTACGGTGTATTCAGGAAGTCAGTCGGTCAACAGCGCGTACGATCTTGTTATTACGAATGCCCGTGTTGTTGACGGCACTGGAAATCCCTGGTTCAAAGCCGACGTTGGGATCAAAGACGGTCGGATAATTCGCATTGGCCGCATTGCCGCCACCGAAGCCGCCAGGACCATCGATGCCAAAGGGCAAATCCTCGCGCCCGGTTTCATAGACGTCCACACTCACGTCGAATCAATTTACAACCTGCCCACTGCCGAAAATTTTGTGCGCATGGGTGTGACTTCGCTCGTCACCGGCAACTGCGGCACCTCTACAACTGATGTCGCGGAGTTCCTGGGACGAATGCAAGAGAAGCCACTGGCAGTGAATCTCGCGACTTTGATCGCTCATGGATCAGTACGACGAAAAGTAATCGGTCTCGATGATCGGGCTCCCACTGCGGACGAACTTAAGCAAATGGAAGCTCTTGTCGAACAGGCAATGAAAGACGGAGCCGTTGGTCTGTCGACTGGATTGATCTATGTGCCGGGAACTTACGCAAAGACTGATGAGATTGTCGATCTGGCGCGGGTGGTTTCTCGTTATGGCGGCTTGTATGCCACTCATATGCGCAACGAAGGCGACAAAGTGGCCGACGCCATTAAGGAAAGCATTCAAATCGGTGAGCAAGCCGGACTACCTGTAGAAATCTCTCATTTCAAGATTAGTAACAAGAAGCTCTGGGGACAGAGCCCGATGACTCTCGGCCTCGTTCGTGACGCACGAGCCCGTGGCCTGATGGTCACCGTGGACCAATACGCCTACACGGCGAGTTCGACTTCACTCGAGTCGCGTCTGCCGACGTGGCTTCGCGCGGGTGGTCTCGAGGAAGCAAAGAAGAGATTGGCGGACAAAGCGACGCGCGAGCGAGTTGTTTCAGAAATGAAAGACTCGCTGAAACGGAGTGGCTTCAAAGACTTTGATTTCGCGGTCGTCGCTTCTTACGACCCCAACGTCACGTTCAATGGGAAGTCCATCGCCGCAATAACGAAGTTAGTAAAGAAGAAGGACGACGTTACCAGCCAGATAGATCAGATTCTTGAGATGTACGTCGCGGGTGGCGCCGGCATGATTTATCACGGCATGGGTGAAGACGACGTCAAACGCATCATGCAGGAGCCATTCGCGATGATCGCGTCTGACAGTGGAGTGCGCCGACAAGACGAGAGCGTTCCTCATCCGCGTGGATATGGAAACAACGTTCGCGTACTCCGTCACTATGTGCGTGAGTTGAAGTTGATCACGCTTGAAGATGCTGTGCGGAAAATGACTTCGTTGCCGGCGCAGACATTTGGCTTTCGCGACCGCGGATTGATTCGCGAAGGCTTCGCAGCTGATCTGGTTATCTTCGACGAGAACACAATTATCGACCGCGCCACTTACGACAAGCCACACCA
>QHXL01000202.1:12007-12418 GCA_003222935.1 Acidobacteriota bacterium | reverse complement strand
GAAGAGACCCGTGGAGGGACCAAAGAGACTCGCGAGATCGGGCACCGCAGTGATCTCCTTAACGTCATGCATCGGTCCCTGGACTTCCCACCTTAGACCGTAATTGAAAGTCAGAGTCGGCGAGAATCTCCATCGATCTTGTGCGTAGGCTCCGCCCATCAATGAGCGTGTCCAGGTGTAGTTGTGATTGCCGTCGTATTTAAGTGTGTCTGGATCAACCACACGCGTGAAATTTGCGGCAGAGACTCTTCCAATCAGAGTGTTATACAGCGCAGCAGGGTCGCCAGGCAGTAATGTGTTGTTGATGCCGGGGAAATTGGCGGCAGTAAAAACCTGACCAGGCAATGCATCTCCGGCCGGTGTTCCGAGGCCATAAGTTGGCTCCTGGAAAATCTGACCAATGTCCTTCCA
>QHXL01000202.1:0-11816 GCA_003222935.1 Acidobacteriota bacterium | reverse complement strand
CATTGACAGTGTAATACGGACCATAGGCGGCCGACGCGTTTGAGTCCCCGCTGTGCTGCACTCCGTAGCGGAACTCATTGTAAGTGTTTGGAGTCAGCGTAGAAGTTAGCGCGAATGCCCAGACAAAGTAGCCCAGCCGAAAAGGATTGGTCCTGCTAACGTCAGGGTTAGGTATTCGCTGCTCACCCGCTTGCCAGTTGTGACGATAGTTCCACGACCAGGTTACCTGGTGCTTGGGTGTAACAAAGTAATCGAACCTGGCTGCCGGAAAGTACGCAAAGTTATTGTTGTCTGCCAACCAGGTGTAAGTGTCTCGATTGAGATCGGTGTCCGGTATCTGGGCAGCATACTTAGGCACTTGATTATTTATGGAGAGGATATTTGCCGCTACTGGATCGATAGCTGTTGGGTTCCCGCCAGCTCCGGCAAGCGTAAGCACATTAGCCGTTCTGACCTCATTAGTCGCCGGCACAACGTACGTATAGATACCTAACTGCGCAGCTGGTGTAAGCACAGAGATCGTGCGCGCATTCGTGACTGGAGAATAGCTGCGCTCGTAGTTGATGAAAAAGAATGCTTTCTTCCGCCACCCATTAAAAGGAAGTAATGGCCCACCGATATTTCCTCCATACTCCTGCGTACGACTAAATACTCGAGGAAGATTTTGGGCATTCCTGGTCCACGAATTTGCATTGAATTGCTCACTGCGAGGTTCGTAAAAGAACGAGCCGTGATAGTCGTTACCACCGCGCTTGGTCGTGAACTTAATATTCGCGCCACTTTGCGCACCCGAGTCAGCGCCCAACCCGGCGGTTTCAACCGTGACCTCTTCGACCGCCCCGAGTCGCACCGGAACCGTGGCGAAGAAGACGGTGCCGCCGCTCTTGAAACCATTCGAGGCATCATTGATGCCGTCAACTGTGACGTTGACTGCTCCACCGGGAAGGTTGTTATACCTGGTGCTACCTCCAGTTGGCGGCATTGCCCCGGGTGCCAGCCTGGCCAGAGCAAGTACGTTGGAACGGTTATTCACGGGGAGTTGCGTGATGGTCTGAGAAGGAATCGTATTGGCAACTAACTGACCCGAAGTCTCAAGCAACTGTGAACTCTCTGCGGTCACGGTAACCGTTTCAGTCGGTTGGCCGACTTCGAGATTGATCTTAACGTCAGTAGTTTGACTCGTCGACACGTTGATGTTTTGCATTAACGCTTTTTGAAAGCCCGGCATCGTTACTGTCACTTCGTAAACGCCACTGACAAGATCTGGGAAGAAGAAGGTTCCACCATCACCCGTGGTGGCTTCTTTCGTAATCCCGGTCTTGACGTCCTTCAGAACAACCTGCGCGCCCGGCACTGCGGCGTGGCCCGAATCCTGGACCGTTCCGGAAACAGCCCCAACAACCCGAAGTTGTGCCGCTGCTATGTGACTACTCAGCAGAAGCGTCGCCGCTAATAGGATCATTTTTGGTAGTTGGTTCGCTCGCATATGTCCTCCTTCAGGGCGGAGATTGCATGGGGCAATTTCCGGTGGGTTCACGACGAAGTCCCGATCGTTGATCGGGATCAGTTAATGCTTACGCCTGTACTTGTTTGTTCAGCACTTTTCGAGTTTGGTTCGAAGAACCCGAAACAAATTTGCTACTTAAGGAATAGTGCTACCGAACGACAAGGTCGTTCACGTCTGCTGGCTGACTGGGTCGTAGGAGGAGTTCGCGGTTGCAACTGCTAATGACCAACAGTCGCCGACCTGCCTGAGAGGAGTCTCTGATTAGTTTCCAACCTTGTGAGATTGCCGCTGATCCAGGGGGAGCGCGGGACTTAAAGTTAGCTACAAACTGCGCCGAAAATTGGGAACAACGGCTACCGTTTAATTTGGCTCACTAGAAAGTTCTTCTCAGGAAGTGCCCGCAACTTAAATCACATAAGCCTCGAATGTCAAGAAAGTTCTTGCGAAATCTACAGGGTTGCGCACAACTCATGTTCATTTGAGAGTGAATCGCGCATAAGGAAAACACGAGGAAGAACGCTATCCACAGATTTTCGCAGAGTGCACCGATTTCTTTCGGAATGAGTGATGAACCCAAGAGTGGGAGAAATCTGCGTGTTCGGCGTAATCTGCGGATAGCGTTTTTTGTTCGGAGTCGCCACAAATTGAGGACCTTATTTAGCTCGCCACTCCTGGATTCCTGCTGACCATTCGGGCTGCAACGCTACTTCGAGGCGCAGTGCGCCCGTGGCTACCGGCTTGAAACTCAACTTGTTATATCGATCCTTTTCGACGCCAAAAGACCCAGTAGTCTCAACGGGCTTCCAAGTGTCGCCGTCTTTGTAGAACAGTTGCCAACTCTTAGGAATTCGACATTGGCCCGTACCCGTGTCGTCGAACCAGTAAAGTTCAACTTCCGAAACCGTTGACGGCTTAGCGAATGTGTACTCAACCCACTCAACAGTCCCCTTTCGTGGCCACCAGTGAAAGAATGAATTCGTCGGATCGTGTGACGACTGCGGTTCGTTTTGATCGTTTATCGCTCTTGGATTTTGACCGGGAGAGGTTGTGACTTTGCTGGTTGAAGCGACTGTCGGCCAGGGCAATGGTCGGGCATTGGCCGGATCGGTTGCCAACCAAACAATCATTTCCCCTGGACCCCGGTTGGCCCACGCGTAATACGGGATTGCTGTAAAAGCCTGGTCTCTCCGTTGAACGGTTCCATGTTCGTTATAAGAAAGTCCCACCGAATTGCCTGAAATAGTAACGACACCATTCAGAAGCTGAGGCTTGAACTCCGCGGTCAGTTTGTTCTCATTCGGTAGAAGTAGATTGCGAACTCGACCTTCAGGATTGTCAGGCCACTCTGCGGCATACACGATTGGTCCTCGTTGCAACGCAACGCGTCCACGATCGGCAGCCACCAAGTCGTTTGCCTGAATTCTTCGAACCGGCATCGGCAAGTTCAGCTCGATTGTATCGCCGCCTTTCCATTTTCGTTTTAGCGCAGCGTAGCCCTTCTCAATTTTGAAGGAAGCGGTTTTGCCGTTTACCTTGATGGTTACTGGCTCGTCGTTCGTGTCGATAAATTTATAGAGTGAACTTGGAATGGGTTCGTTCCTGGCCCAACCAGGAATGCGCAGGTTGATGGTTAAATCACCAGTTCGATCTGGAGTCACGGTTAGTTTTACATTGCCGTCCCACGGGTATCGTGTGTCCTGTACAACTTTGAGTTGTCGTCCGTTGTCGAGCTTGATGGTGGCAGTGCTGCCCACAAACAGATTCACATACAAGTTGTCGTGTTGCTGCGCATAAACATAACCAGGCAAGGATGGCAAAAACCGCGTGATGTTTCCCGGGCAACACGCAACTCCAAACCATGGACTTCGTCGATGCTGACCGGCGGATTCGAGTGGATTTGGATAGAAGAACGATTGACCGTCGAGGGACACGCCAGAGATTAAACCGTTGTAGAGTGTTCGCTCCATTACGTCGATATACTTCGCGTCGCCATGCAGAAGGAAGAGTCGTTGGTTCCAATAGTCGTTTCCAACGGCGGCACACGTTTCGTTGTATGCACTCATGTTGGGAAGTTCATACGCTCCACCAAACGCCTCACCGGATCCCGTGGCTCCGATGCCGCCAGTCACGTATAACTTCTTTTCGGCAACATCGCCCCAGATCCTATCGATCGCGTTGACATAGGAAAGGTCACCGGTGAGCGCCGCAACATCAGCCATGCCGGAATACATGTAAGTCGCACGAACGGCGTGTCCGACGGCTTCTGTTTGATCAACTACCTTTTGATGGGATTGGTTATATTTGCGCCCGGCGCCTCTGGAACCATCCGGCCCACGAACATCCAATAGAAACTTAGCGAGATTCAAATACCGCGAATCACCAGTTGCACGGTAGAGCTTTGCCAGGCCCATCTCCGTGATTTGGTGCCCCGGCCAGATCGATTGCTTTCCGGGTCCAAACGTCTGGTCGAGCAGGGTGGCACTTTTAATGGCAACGTCTAACAACTTTCGCTTGCCGGTCGCCTGGTAGTACGCGACTGCAGCTTCGTAGAGGTGGCCCAGGTTGTACAGCTCATGGCTATCTACTTTTTCAAGTTCCCAACGCTTGGTGCCGGCCCAGGGATGTGGCTTCGCAGGATCGATCGTGCGGGTTGTGTAGATGTAACCATCGGGTTCCTGCGCCGCCGCAATCTTGTCGATTAACGCGTCAACATAACTTTCGAGTTGCGGATCTCTCTGGACGTTTAGGGCGTAGGCCGCTCCCTCCAGCACTTTATAAACATCCGTGTCGTCGAACGGATAGCCGGGCGGTGTTTTGTCAGTTAGGGTTTCGCCCCTAAGCACGGCAGCAGCGCGCTCGAAGTGGTAGATGCGCTTTGTTTCCTCGTCCTTCTTGAAGGCGAATGGGATGGTGACCTTTCGATTAATCTCGAGGCGAGGCGCCCAGAAAGCATCATTAAAGTGAACCGAAGTAAACGGTACGGGCTTAACTGGATAGTCCTTGGGTGCAGACACTGTTGGCGTTGGAGTATCTGGCTTTTCTTTCTTTTGACTCGATGAAGTGATCGCCAACGAACAGAAAAGGATCGTGACTCCGATGCAAAGTGCTAGCTTGTAACGCATGTGTTTTCCTCTTGAAGGATTTCTCTGCGCTATCTCTGCGTCTCTTTGTCTCTGCGGTGAAACTATTTCGATAACCACAGAGGCGCAGAGACACAGAGGTATCACGGAGAAGAATTAGTTCAGTGAACTCGTAGTACTGTTCACCTTGGGATCTGTTGCGTTCCAATCCGGAGGTTCGACACCCAGCAAATGATGAACGAAGAAATCGAACCTCTTTCGCTCACCATACTCGCCGCCCGGTGAGTGGCCCTGCCCCGGCAGAACGATCAGATCGAACGTTTTGTTAGCTTTGACCAGCGCGTTTACTACCTGCATCGTTGAAGCAGGATCCACGTTCTGGTCCATCTCCCCAACTGACAACAACAGCTTGCCGCGTAGTTTATGGGCATTGTCCACGTTTGATGACGCTGCATATTCAGTACCTAGTGGCCAGCCCATCCACTGTTCATTCCACGTGACAACCGCACGAAGAGACACACGCTTTGTAGAACTCAGGATGGAATAGCAATGCCCCGAGCGCGTTCTGTCCACCCGCCGAGTGTCCATAGATCCCAACTCGAGAGATGTCGTACTGCGGATACTTAGCGGCTATGGCCTTGTGCCAAAGAATTCGATCCGGAAAACCGGCGTCGCCGAGGTTTTTCCAACATACATCGTGAAATGCCTTGGAACGGTTCGACGTACCCATTCCATCAACCTGCACGACGATGAAGCCAAGCTCAGCCTGTGCCTGCATTGCGTAGTAGGGGCTAAACGATTTGGGGACAAACGAATCCTGTGGACCAGCGTAGATGTATTCAATTACCGGATACTTCTTTTTTGGGTCGAAGTTGGTCGGCCTGATAATAATTCCCCATATCTCAGTCTTACCGTCACGTGCCAGCGAAGTGAAAACTTCCGGAGCGCGCCAACCAACTTTTTGGAGTTCAGTGATGTCGGCTCGCTCGATCTCCTGGATGACTTTTCCATCCGCTACAGTGCGCAGTTGAGAAACTGTTGGCAGGTCAATACGAGACCAGGTGTCGACGTAGTACTTCATGTCAGATGAAAACGCGACGGTGTTGGTTTCCGTCGGCCTCAGTTAGGGGCGCGAGACCTGTACCGTCGAAGTTGATCCGGTAGTAGTAGGTGAAATACGGATCCTTTCCCGGGTACATACCACTCGCGCGGAACCATATCTGACGTTTCTGCTCATCTACTTTTTCAACTCCTCGCACTACCCAGTTGCCTTTTGTAATCTGGTTCTTCACGACACCAGTTTCCGGATCGATGAGGTAGAGATGGTTCCATCCATCGCGTTCCGACATCCAGACAATTTCTCGTCCGTCGTTAACGTCAAACCGGTAGCGTTTCCCCGAATAGCAAAAGAAGGTCTTGCTTTCTTCAGTAATGAGAGATCGAGCTTTGCCAGTTGCAGCATTCACTTCGACCACACGAAAAACCTGGTGTCCGCGCTGGTTGTATTCAAACGTGAAAGCGCGACTGTCTTTACGCCAAACCGGGTTCGAAATCTCATAAGCATTAGGGAATAGGCTGTTGTCGACGACGATCTGTTGTCGATTGTTTAGGGTAAATAGGACTGGCTGCTCGATGTCGAGCGTGTCGCCGGGCTTGGCGTATTCGACGGTCGAGTACTTCGGTTGGAGCTGGTCAGTGGGTGACGATTGAATGTACTGAATCTTTCTGTGGTAACCCGGTCGAACGCGATACGCAGCGATCATCTTGCCATCAGGTGACCAAACGATAGTGTTGAGGTCGTAATAGTTATTCTCTGAACCATCAAAGCTAAGCGCGAAGTCGTCCTTCTTGTCTTTGCTTCTGACAAACACATTGAAGTTCTTAACGTAGGCTTCGAGAGAACCATCGGGTGAGTTACGCCACGGATCAGGTGGTCTACCGCCCGCGCCTTGAAATGCACCTGGCCGCCGCTCAACTCGAGTGCATGCATAACTATTCAGGTCACATCTCCACAACGCCTCGCCGATAGTGAACTGAAGCGAACCGCCATTGTTTACAAAAGTGAAAGTTGAGAATGGGAGATCTAAAGCCTTGTAACTTTCGCCCGCGGCCGTTGAAAGCGATGTGGCAAGGCGTTCGTGATCAAACAACCTCGTCTTTGCCATCGTGTCGACGTCAAACTGTAGAAACTCGTTCTCGCCGCGGTTGGAGCGTCGGTACCAGAAACGGTTGGTGCGTTCGATCCACGTCACTCTACCTGCCACGTTGGTGACCGCGCCTTCGAATTTCTTGCGCAAGGTACGAGCGCGTTCATAGTCTGCCGCGGTACCCTGGCCCTGTGTTAAGCCTGCCAACGTCAGCACACAAATAACCAGTACCGCTGCGCGTAAAGGTAGAGATGATTTCATCTTAAGACTCCTAAACTAAAGTAGTCGCTCCTGCTGGGACCGCAGACGTCCCCGCCTGCACGTGTTGGCCACCAAGCACTCGGATTCGAAGGATGCAGGCGGGGACGCCTCCGGTCCCAGCAGCTGCGTTCCTCTCTACAGTTGGACCGCAACGGGACGTCCCCTAAAAACGATCCTTCGAGAGCCTGGCTTCGTCATCAACTGGACCTCAAAGGTACGCTCCGCCCCAATCATTCTTGATCCTTTAGCCAAGGCGATCGATAACCGTCGAGATTTATCGTCCCACCTAAGTTGAGTTCCCATCCATTCACCACGACGAAAATTGAAAGTTTTTCCATCATCCTCGTACAAAGTAAATTCGCCACTGGCGCCGGGATAAACACGAAGTACGATCGGATCATCGACCTTCTCTTCGGTGTATTGCTTGACTGGCCCAACTGGAACGACAGCACCTGCGCGCACATAAATCGGAGTAGTTGCGAGATCTACATCCCGAGTAATTTCACGGCCACCTTCGATCGGACTGCTCGTCCAAAAGTCGAACCACGTGCCCTTAGGTAAATAAACACTGCGTGTCTTTGCACCCTTTTCAGTAACGGGAGCAACGAGAATGTTCCGACCCCATAAAAACTCGTCACCTCTTTTCGTCGCCTGCGTGTCCGCGGACTCGTGTAACCACAAGGCGCGAATTACCGGCAGGCCAGTCTGACTTCCCTCTCGGACCACGCTATACAGGTAAGGCATCAACTGGTAACGCAGCTCAAGATACTGGCGACAGATAGGCTCGACCTGGTCGTTGTGAAGTTCAACCTGATCCGGATCGGCAGCGCCACCTGTGTAATTTGCGACTTCGCTAACCCCGAGTTCACCGGTGTTCCAACCCCAGGGCAAACGAAGATGCCAGGTGCGTCCATGTGCGCGGAACAATGGACAGAACGCTCCAAACTGAAACCAGCGAATGTGCAACTCACCCGTATACTCTTTCGTCGGCACAAATCCGCCGATGTCGGTACCCCAATATGGAATTCCACTCAGCCCGGTGTTTATGGCGATTGGAATATGGTTCTTCAAAGTTTCCCAGGTCGAATAGACGTCGCCCGACCAAAGAAACGCTGCGAACCGTTGCATGCCCGCCTGTCCGTTTCGATGCAGCGCAAAAGGTCGCTCGTTAGGACGCAGTTGTTGAGAACCTTCAAAATACATTTGAGTGCGTGCAAGCCGTGATGGGCCATCGAGCCCGTCACCCTGGTCCGGCCACCAACCATCGATACCAACGTCATAGAGTTGCTTGTGTACCGGCCAGTAACAACTTACCTGTCGATCATCTGGCCAACGATTATCTGGAGTACGACCACTCGGCAAGGGCGCGGCTCTGCATTTGTCACTGACTCTACCGGTTAAGCGTCGACCTTCGAGGACAGTGTGAAGAACAACCTTGAAATTCAATCGATGCAGGTCGTCCACGAGTGATTTTGGACTGGGGAAGTTAGCGGGGTTCCAGGTGAAATCTCCGTTGTGAGTATTCCAACCTGACGGTGTGAAGTCAGTGCCGAGGTAAATTAGGCCGTCACACGGAAGCTTCTTTTCACGGAATGTGTTGGCCACCCATTTGATCTCATCCGGTCCGCGCAATGTTCGATGCGACTGGAGGTAACCGAGCGACCACAAGGGCGGCATCTCAGGAAATCCTGTTAACTTTGCGTATTCACTCATTATTGTGAGTGGCTCAGTCGAAGCGACGAGAAAGAAGTCCAACGGCTGATTAGCATTTGGCTTTGGAGTAAATACTCCATCTGCCTTTGTCAGATCGAAAGTGCCTTCTGGCAAATGGATAAAGATTGCCCAACCACCGGTTCCAATTAACCACTGAATCGGAACTCGTCCTCCATGAGTTCTCAGACGATAGCCGCCTTGTCCACTACGCATCTGGTCCACACTGCCGCGCCGATCGAACTGGGGCCCGCCCTCACCGAAACCGAGCACTGGCGATTGGCCAAGATCGAAGGCCAACGTCCTCAATTGAGGATCGATCTTTACCAGCTGAATTTGTCGTCCTCTGTGTTGGACCTTGAGAGTAAGCGGATTGGGAGCAAAGCCGATTGAGAAGTTTCCGACCGCAATGTCCTTGAGACTTGCCAGGGTCTTAAAGTCTTTGCGAGGTCCGGTCCAGCTACTTTGAACGAGAGAATCGTTCTCGAGATTGAGGTTCTGTGTTTCGGCGCCAAACCTTACCCGAAGTGTATGCTCCGAAATGGCAGTGATTATTAAATTGAGCGGTCGTTCATTTGGGTTCGACAGTGTTTCAGCAACGAGCGAAACATTGCGCTGAGGTAACGCACACGCAGCGCTCGCTGACACGAGGGTCTTAAGCACTTCCCGGCGTGAAAATCGCCTGACCATGAGTACGATTCACTTTTCGGAGACTTAAATTAAGGATGCGTTTTAAAGCTAAGGCGTGTTTGTTTACAATTAAAACGAGCACGAGTCAAGATCGTTATCGGCATAATCGAGAGAAATATGGTATATGGTTCTCTCGAATTTAGGACTTAATTCTCCCAACTCATCTTCAAAACTCAGTCAGGCCAGGAGAGGCGAATGAAAGCCAGATACTTTTATTTAGCGATTGTTCTTTCCGTCTCGTTGCAAACTGCGAACGGGCAAGCAATCAAAAGTGCTGTCCCGGAAGTCGCGAAACCACTGCCGTTGTCGGCTGTCAGGGTTACAGGCGGACCGTTGAAGCGAGCCCAGGATTTGAATGGCGAGTATTTGTTGAAGCTTGAACCTGATCGCATGCTTGCGTACTACCGCAAACGTGCCGGCCTCACACCGAAAGCAGAGGGTTACACGGGTTGGGACGGCGACGGTCGCAATCTTACCGGTCACATAGCAGGTCATTACTTGTCCGGGGTCTCCTTAATGTACGCGGCTACCGGTGATGTCCGGTTTAAGGAACGCGCGGACTACATCGTCAAAGAATTAAAGGAAGTCCAGGACAAGAACGGCGACGGCTATCTCGGCGCACTGGAAGGACTGCGTGAGAAGTTTGCGGAAGTTACTGCGGGAAATATCAAATCGAGCTTCTTCGATCTAAACGGACTGTGGTCACCCTGGTACACGTTGCACAAAACCTACGCCGGTCTTCGCGACGCTTATCGGTACACGGGAAATCGCACCGCGCTGGAATTGGAAACAAAGTATGCGGCGTGGGCGGAGTCGATCATGTCGAAGCTAAACGACGAGCAGACTCAGAAAATGTTAGGTACTGAGTTTGGCGGCATGAATGAGGTGCTAGCTGACTTGTATGGAGATACCGGCGACAAAAGGTGGCTTGCCCTGTCACACCGGTTCGATCACCACGCTTTCGTAGATCCTCTAAAGCGACGTGAAGACAAACTTGCCGGTCAACACGGCAACACGCAAGTGCCCAAAATGCTTGGTGTGTTGAAACAATATATTTACGGAGGCGATCCCGCTGATGGCGTTGCCGCCGAGTATTTCTGGGACATCGTGATAAACGATCACAGCTACGCGACGGGTGGACATGGCAAAGATGAGTACTTTGGCCCACCTGACCAATTGGCGGAACGTGTCGACGGTCGCACGAACGAAACCTGCAATGTCTACAACATGCTGAAGATGACGCGCACACTCTTTGCGCTGAAGCCAGACGTGAAGTATGCGGAGTTTGAAGAGCGTGCGCTGTTTAATCACATCCTGGCTTCTTACATGGTTCCTATTGGACGAGGAGTTCGGCACGAATACCAGGACATGTCGCGGAGCTTCACCTGTTGCGTGGGCAGTGGGATGGAAAGTCATGGTCTTCATGGCGATGGTATTTACTTTGAAGGAACAGATCGGCTGTGGGTGAATCTGTATGTACCATCAACTGCGAACTGGAGCGCAGCGGGTGCGAACCTCATCATGGAAACAGGGTTTCCTGAGGGCGATACAGCCAACCTGAAAATCACGCTGACTAAACCAAAACAGTTGACGTTAGCCTTGCGCCGCCCGACGTGGGCAGGCGATGGGTTTGAGGTTAAGGTCAACGGTCGACCGGTAACAACCACGGTCAAAGCGGGATCGTACGTTGAAATAAAGAGAACCTGGAAAACCGGTGATTCAGTTTCGCTGAAGCTTCCGAAAACTCTACGTATCGAAGGTTTACCCGACAACAAGAATCGCGCCGCATTGATGTGGGGACCCCTGGTGCTTGCGGGTGACATGGGACCGGAGCGACGTGGACCATCTGATCCAGTACCCTCGTTTGTCGCTAACGACAAACCCGTGACTGAGTGGCTTCAACCTGTAGCAGACAGGCTTGGTGTGTTTCACACGGTGGGAGTCGGCAAAGTTAACGATGGTAGTGAGAAAGAGCTTGAGTTTGTGCCGTTTTATCGGCTGCACCGCCGCTTGTATGGAGTCTATTTCGATCTCTACACATCGGATGCGTGGACGAAAAAGCTGGAGGAACTTGCGGCAGCACAAAAGAGACAACAGCTGTTGGAAGCAGCCACGATCGGTTTTATTGCTCCCGGCGATCCGGAAAAGGAAAAAGCATTTAACCAGCAAGGCGAAGAAACCAACCAGGATCGCGGCGCGGGACGAGCGGGCCGGCGCGGTAAGAAATGGTTCTCATACGATCTCCCGGTGGAACCAACAAAACCAATCTCACTTGTCGTGACCTACAACACCGACGAGCGCGGCAAACGTTCTGCTGAATTATTTGTCGAGGGGCAGCGCGTTGGTGAACAGAAAATCGACCGCAGTCCACCAGGAAGCGCTACTGGCAAGTTTTTCGAAGCCGAGTACAAACTTCCAGCT
>QHXL01000201.1 GCA_003222935.1 Acidobacteriota bacterium | reverse complement strand
ATAACGTCATGTTCGTCGCCTTCAATGACTACGTATTGGTGTTGGAGGCTCCTGAACAGATCATCTATGGCAGCAATTCGGTACAGGCGCTCGCAAAGATCAAGGAAACGGTGCCAGGTAAACCGATTAAGTATCTCGTCCTGACTCATCATCACTCGGATCACATGGGTGGCTTTCGCGAATATGTCGCGGAGGGCGCAACAATCGTCACGTCCGCGGGCAACAAAAGTTTCCTGGAGAAGGTTGCCATTACAGAGTCGACGCTGCTACCTAAAGTTAGAGGGAAGCTTTTAATTGAGACTATCGAGAACAAGAAGCGAGTTTTTCAGGACGACAAACATGTCGTTGAGTTGTACGACATTGGGCCCAACCCTCATGCAAAAGAGATGCTTGTCGCCTACCTGCCGAAGCAGAAGATTTTGTTTCAGGCAGATCTAATCAACCCGGCACCCAATGGGAGTATTCCGATCGCTCAAGACGTAACAATAAGTTTCTTCGAGAAGTTTGAGCAGTTGGGTCTGGATGTCGAAAAGATCTATGGCGTGCACGGGCGGTCAACAACGCCGCAAGAGTTGAAGGCTTCGGTTGAGAAGCGACGTACTTCTGAACTAAAGACCGTGAGTGACCAGTAGGAGAATCGGATTAATGTCCGACAAACTTCAGTTTGTCGCGCAATATCAGCCGATACCCCTGGATAGCTCACGTCACGACAAACTGAAGTTCGTCGGACACAGTTGTAACAGTCTTACTGTTTTCGATCTTCTCTTACTAATTTACGAAGAGAGTCAGTAAGCCGCAGAATCTTATCGAGGTCCTCAGCGGCCTGGACTGACAAGCGTGCATCGACAACTCGCAGTTGTTGAAAGATCGGATTGTCCACGAACCTCATAACCGCCTCATCGAGAATCAAGAACGTCGAAGGCAACTTACCTTCACGCAACGCGTCCTGGTTTACCCGGTTTTCAGGTTCGACCTCCGGAAGTCTGAAATTCAACTTCAAACGTCGTGCGCGGCTTTGGATTTCACCCAGGCTCACACTGATCTCCTTCGGAGTAATTGGTTCGACGGTTTTGGACGGTGGGAGAAATATCCGTGTCATCAGTTCATTGTTGATGATTTGCAACTGGCGAAAGTCTTCCTTAAGCGTGACTAGAAGGATTCTCTTCTCTCGTTCTAACTCGCGCTCGGCTGAATTTACGTTGATGCGTAGGTTGCCAAGGGCCTGGTCACGGGATGCTGGAATTTGACCGTAGGAAACGGTAGCGAAGAGTAACAATAGAAAGATACAAGAGCCTTGCGCACAGAGCTGGGGAGAAATGCGTCGCACGTGACCTCCTCTGGGATGATCAGGTTGTTATTCGGTTGTTCTTACAGGCAAGAACGGAAGGGAAATGCGTTCTTAGTGGAGCGCAGTATATATTTGACTATTGTGAGGAGGCAACAAGATTTTGGATAGAATGCAAAAAATGGGATTGGTCGCGGATTGTCGGCGTGTTGATGGTTTACTTATTCAAAAGACTCTTCTAGTTTTCGCCACGACAAGCTAAAGAGCCTCTTGCAAAAGTCAGGACCAGTCAAGAAAAGCATTTGAATTAAGTACAAGTAAGGAAGGGCGGTTTACCCCCGCTGGCCTAGCCGATAGCTACCTCAGGGTTCTTCCCGCCAGGCCAGCGGGGGTAAACCGCCCTTCCTTACTTGCACTAAACTATAGTCCTTTTTCTAATCCTCCTGACTTTTGCAAGAGGCTCTAAGGCATATCGGACAATTACTTCTTCATGACGGCGGTCCAGTTCAAGACAATGGTCATGGCGCAACCTCATTGAGATCTACTGCATGGCTGACTAGAAACCGTTGACCGTCTGGGCTGACAGCGAAGGCGTAGGCTGGTCCATGGTGGCTGATAGCTGAACGAAAGAGTTCACGTGGAAGGCTGGTCTCGACCTTGCTGCCGAGTTTGATATCCACCGACATGATTTTGTCTAATGCGCTGTAAAAGAACATGTCTGCTTCAACGTTCGCATCTTCGTAAGAAGAAGTTGTCCTGGTATTCCGAGATCAGATTCGCTATCTCTACAGGCGATCTATCAACCCCCATACAATTCAGAGTCATGTCGCCGGTACCGAAAATGTTTTCAACCTGGCTCAAACCTCTTTTTAGGACAAATATATTTCGGTGATACTTTTCAGGATCGCGCAACCCGACACAGATATTGGGCCCATTATTTAATTTGACGATCTTGATTGAATAGATGTCACCCCACCCGATTCTGCCAACCTCGGAAGTCATGTCCGTGATCCCATCAGGATCAATAAGAATGCGCGGTCGTTTGTTAGCAAGACGATAAATAAATGGACTCCCAATAAGACTGGAGCACAAAATCAAAAATGTTCCGAGGCCCGGCATAGTTCTATCAGACATTGCCAGACCCACGCCGATAACAAGAATGGTTCCTAAAATGACGGTCCAAAAATTGTCGCATCGAGTAGAGTCTCTAATCTCAATTGTTTCCATGTATTAAATAGATCTCCTCAAAATTATTAAGTATTAGCTAAGAATGCATTGAAAATGCCGGGGACGATCGACGTTCGCCGGCAAAGTTGTCTGGCGCGTCGCACTACTGAAATCGTGCTCGCCTTACTTTTCTTCCTGCTTTTGAAGGGAGTGCAAAGACAACGATCCGCAGACAGCGGCCGCTGATTTGAAATCAACTGCGTTAATGAGCTTGATTGATCAAGAAATCGACGAGTCGGAAGGGTAGCGTGAGTCTAAAATGTCGTCCCCTTTGTTGTCAAAAGCGTTCTCTGGAAAACTTCGCAACCAGGTTACTGACACACATCACGTGTTCCTCACGATGCCCATTGCTACATGGCGCGAGAGTTCTTCTCGGTGAATGCTCTCCGTCTCCCAGTCTCTATGGTGACTCACGCGACATTAAGGGTAACCACAGACTCAGAGGCACAGAGATCGCGCAGAGAAGTGACGCAGTAAGATTCATTCACCTGTCGGGCTGTGTCTATGTAGTAAATCACCAAAACCACCACTTTTTGGTCACTCCACACTGGCATCGTTTTTGACGGGAAGATCTCGCTTTCTCATTCTCCGTTCCGAACGAGGTTAATTTTCACAATGAAACGCACCTTTCGGTTCTACGGGTGCCGGGTTTTTACCACGCTTGTAGTTTTGCTTGTATCAACTTCGATGCCTTTTAAAATATTTTCCCGGACCGCCAGTACGCCGCCGTCGCGTCACGTTATTGTCTGCGTAGATGGTGTCGGCATTTCGACCATCAACAAGATGCGAGCCGAGGGACATTTCAAGATGTTTCACTCGCCATCGCACATGATCTCGACCTTCCCTTCCTTAACGAATGCTGCGCTCAGCAAGATTCTCGAGCCGGCGGGTGCGGGCATGACGGGCGGTTACGAAGACAACTTCTTCGACACAGAGAACAACCGGATGCGTGGCGGCATCTTCGACCGCTTTCGCAGTGACCATTTCATTAGTGGAACCTTTCGCGAACTCTTCGACTACCATCCATCAGCCATTAAGAGTGGTCTTGGCTATGCTGCGCCTCCGCTCTCAACCTATCTCGAGTCTCTTAGTGATCTAGTTCGACTGCGTCAAAAAGCGAAAAGTAATAATCAACCTGTGTTCTTCGCTTACACGGGGGCGACGGATTCGCTGGCCCATGTTGGTGGCGAAACGATGTTGCGCAGTTTTCTGGAACGGCTGGAAGATACTCTTGAGGATATTGTCCGGGACAGTAAGACTCCTACCACGGTGACGATCTTTTCGGACCATGGGAACGACTTCAGGAAATACCGGCGAGTAGGACTTAAAGAACCCTTACGCGAGGCGGGGTTTAGTTTCGACAATAAGATCAAAGACGACAAGAGTGTTGTGCTACCACAGTTTGGACTTGTTGGCAGTGGAGTCTTATTCACGCAAGAGAAAAATGAGGAGCGGCTGGCAAATGTTTTGTCGAGCCTCGAGGGTGTTGACTTCGTTACGTACGAACAAAATGGATTGGTGTACGTCGCAAACCATCAGGGACACGCCACGATCGAAAAACGCAACGATGAGTATCGCTACCTCCCAACAAGTGGGGATCCGCTTGGACTCTTACCGCTTGCAGAGAAATCAAACGGGAGGAATGGTTGCGATGGGTTTATTAAAGACAAAGACTGGTTTGAGTTGACCCGTGCTAGCGTCAGACCGGACGTCGTAGCGCGCATTTTCGAGGGAGCTACACAGGGAGTCTTAAACCGGGCGAATGTGATCGTAAATCTTGAGGATGGCTACTACACCGGCAATTCATTCCTGGACGTTTTCACTTTCCTTCAAGCTACTCATGGCAACATCGGTCAAGAGCAAAGTTATGGATTTGCCATGAGTACCGCGAGCGAATTGCCTGCGTACATTCGTGCCGGGGATTTGTGGAAAACACTTGGGTCAGCGCAGCTCGCGAAGGGTGCGAAGGTCAGGAGTAATGGGAAGGCAGACTCAATTGAGAGTCACAGGCATTGAGTTGTTTTTCTAGCGAACGGTGCTTAACCTGACGATCGTGTCAGCGCTGACGGTCACTTCGTAGCGCTTTCCCTGTGGCAGAAATGCATTCTCGCCTCGTTTGAAACCGTGCAGTAGGGCGACCGGCGCAATGGGCCAAAGCAGCGCTCCGGTAACCGCCATCCTCGTCGCAACCTTGGCGCCTTTGCTATCTCCCACAACTCGTCCAGCCGCTTGAATGGGAACGCTGGAGTTGTCGACAGCAGTCACCGTTTCCATGGTCCAGGACAGGCGTCCTGCCCGCCCAAAATGTCCTCCTCTGCTTGCCAGCACCGCGCGTCCGGTCGCAATTGCCCCCGCTGAGATAACTGTGTGTTCTCCAAGCTGAACTGGCTTCAACACTTTGAAGGTTATCGCTTCGCCTGGTTTGGTTTCTTGTGAACTAACTCGATAGGCCGTCTCAATCTCGATTACAGTTCCGCGTGGAATTGTCAGGCTCAGAAACTCTTGCTCCTGCTGGATGGGAGTTGCTGTCGCCGACGGTTTTGCTAACCAGAAAACCACTAGCAGAATGATTAAAAGACCCGAAAGCATTCGGCGCATTTTTATTAGACTCCACATTGCAAACTCTCCGTGTTAGACGAAGCAAACTTAGATATTGCTTTTTGAGAGGCTACTGAACTCGCGGATAGTTTGTGGGATTGAGAGTGACACTTATTTAACTGTCACCGCCAGGTAGGAGCCGAGAAGAGATCATCCACAGATTCCGCCGATTACTCAGAGTTGGAAAAGGTTGCTGAGCTCGATTAGCAACTTTGTTGAAATCTGCGTAATCAGCGTAATCTGTGGATGATTTTTGCGGCTTTATTCAGTTCCGCGGTTCATTTGAAAGATTTTGTCGAAGAACGCTGCCGTGGCTGAATTGACCTTCACGATGTTCGCATGCCGCATGAAGTGATGCGTGTCGTCGGGAATCACGATCTCCTCAAAACTTACGCCTGCTGCCTCCAGTCTCCTCACGAGATCAGTTGTCTTACTAAAGCGAACGTTGCGATCGTCGTCGCCGTGAATCAACAACACCGGCGACTTCCAGGTAGCGCAATCGCGGAAACCGGAGATGATTGCCACGCGACATCGAGAGCTCGCTGCTGATCGGGAGGCTTTTCGTAACGATTCTCGAGCAGTCCCGCCGCTCGTTCTGCGGTCCAATTATGGACCCCGTGTATATCGACGCCGGCGGCAAATAGTTTGGAGTCACGCGCCAGTGCTAACGCGGTGAGAAAGCCACCGTAAGAGCCTCCATAAATTCCTATTCGTTTCGCATCGACCTGCGGTAATCGCTGCAAGTATTCACCGCCGGCCTTTACGTCCTGATACTCCGAAGCTCCCTGGGCTCCAGCATTCGATGCCCGGTGAAAATCGTGTCCGTATCCGATCCCCAGGCGATAGTTGACTGACAAGACGATAAACCCACGGCTGGCAAGGAATTGGTTTTGGGCATAGGCATTCGTGTAGTAATCGGAATAGTGCCATCCCAAAAGCATTTGTCGAGGCGGTCCGCCATGAACATAGATGATCGCCGGCTTCTTCGTTGGTCCATTTGCCGGCTCGAACAACTGCGCATGAATGTCGACACCGTCCGGGGCCTTGAACACGACCTTCTTTGGCGTCACCAGTTGAGACGATGGAAAATCTGATGGAACGCGATCCTCTGCGATCAGCACAGGTTTGCCGCCGGCAACGGGTATCACGGCTGGAAGTGGTGGACGCTGTGCCGTGGCAGCGAGGTAGGCGATGTGTTTCCCGTCACCTGTTACGAAGGGAGTCCATTCAAGTCCTTTACCAGGTGTAATCACAACCGGCTCCGCCTTGTCGACCGGAACCTTAACGATGTGCCGACGATCGATATCGTCTGCATCAGTTCCGGCGTTTCCGGCAAACACGAGATAGCGACGATCTGCACTGAGTGAAATGTACTCAGCCATGTAATTGCCGGGAGTAAGCAACAAAGGCTCACCGCCTGTTTCGGAGATCGAGTAGATATGTGGCCAGCCATCCAGGTAAGAGAGAAAGATGATTCGACCGGCGGCGGCCCAGTGCAGATTTGGTCCACCGTGTGTTGATGAAGGAGAACCGCGCAGAGTAAAAGGGCTCTTCCATAGCTGACTTCCATCGCCGGTTGCGACGTCGGCGGTCCAGATGGACCATGCTTGAGGACGTTGTTCAAGTATCGGCTCTGGAGTACCTCCAGATCCCGGTCGCCTCACAAATACGATGCGCTTTCCATCAGGGGACCAACGCGGATTACCATCTCGCGCGGTGGATGGCGCAAGGTAAATGATAGGAGTTGCTTCGTTGGTGAAGACACCGACGAAAGAATGGTCGCCGCGATTCGAAACAAAGCCCATTC
>QHXL01000200.1:8828-13295 GCA_003222935.1 Acidobacteriota bacterium | reverse complement strand
CGTAGGGCTTCAGGTATCGCAGTAGTCGACGCGCAACCTGGAGGTCGTAGGTCTTTCCGATCGCTTCTTCTTCGTGAAATTGTTTTACTGCTGTCGACATTTCGTATTAAGCCGTGGCCAGTTCCTCTTCAAGAAGTTGACGTTCATAGAGCGCTGCATATTCTCCGGTGCGTGCTAACAGTTCATCGTGAGTTCCCTGCTCGATGATGCGTCCTTCATCAAGTACGCAAATAAGGTCGGCATCACGAACGGTGGAGATGCGATGTGAAATGATCACACTCGTCCGGTCACGCATGACACCACGAAGCTGCGCAAGAATCTTTTCTTCTGTGTATGTATCAACGGAAGAGAGGGCGTCGTCGAGTATCAATATCTTCGGTTCCCGCAATACCGCCCGCGCAATTGCCGTGCGCTGCTTCTGGCCACCCGAAAGAGTGATGCCGCGCTCACCGACAAGTGCACCGAAGCCGTCGGGGAAACTTTCGATGTCTTCAGAGAGTCCGGCTACGTTTGCAGCCCATTCAACTCGCGACCCTTCGGAATTCTCAACACCGAAGGCAATGTTTCCTCTCAACGTGTCGCTAAATAGAAACGTTTCCTGTGGTACATAACCGATGCTGGCGCGCAACTGGTCCAGCGGGTAGTTCTTCACCGCAATATCATCGATGAAGACGGTGTTGTCAGGCGCCTCAATCAAACGAGGAATCAAGTTCGCGATAGTCGATTTGCCGCTGCCTGTCCGACCGACAAACGCGACCGTTTGACCGGCCTCGATAATTAGATTGACGTTTGGCAAGACCGGTTCTTCCGATCGCGGGTAGCTAAACGTTAGGTTACGAAACTCAATCTTTCCTTTTATTGGAGGCTTAGCGGTTACCCCGGCAGAGTTAACGATCGCCGGTTTAATTCTGAATATTGAATTGAGCCGCTTCAAACTCGCCGTCCCACGTTGATAAAGGTTCACTACATAACCCAGTGCAATCAACGGCCAGATCAAACGAGTCAGATACATATTGAAGACCGTGAACTCTCCAACTGAAATCTCACCTCGAACCGCCAGCGGCACACCGGCCCAAATGATCAAGACAAAACCAATCCCAATCAGGAACTGCATCAACGGACGCATCAACGCATCGATCTTGACCAAACTCAGATTGCGTTCTGCATACTCACGATTCAGGGCATTGAACGCCGCTATCTCTGACTCTTCCTGTGCATACGCGCGCACCACTCGAACTCCCGTAAAGTTTTCCTGGGCGCGCGCCGTGATATGAGCAAAGAACTCCTGAATCTTTTCAAAGCGCGTGTGAACCTGTTGTCCAAAAAACTTCACCGTCAGAGACACAAGTGGCATCGTCACAAACAACAGCAGCGTTAGCCACCAGTTGATCCGGAACATGAGGGGCAGAACGACGACCACCACACACACGGTCTGCACCGAGTACATGATCATCGGACCTGCGAGTTGACGAACGGCAGCGAGATCATTTGTCGCTCTCGCCATCAAATCTCCGATACGGTGTTCCTGAAAGAAGGCGAGCGGCTGATTTACCAGGTGGGCATAGAAATCGTTACGCAAGTCGTATTCGACGTTGCGCGACATGCTGATCAGAATTCGCCGTTGTAGAAAGAGGAATGTACCGCTGAGGAGGGTGGCGCCGAGGACTTTGAGGGCAGACACCATCAGTCGCGAAACAGAAACGTAAGTCCAGTTATCATCGATTGCCTGTCCGACAATCAGAGGCACGTAGACACTGAACAGAACACTGCAAAGGATGCACGTGATTCCTGCAATTAACGAAACCTTGTATGGACGAAAGTAGCGTGTGAAGTTTTTCAGTTCATCCATACGAAACGCATCAAGTCCCCTGCTTGCAGTTAAGCTAGCTCAGGAATCTATGATGCGCTATCTATGGTACAGACTCCAAATGCAGACGGAGTGATGAGGTTTATACTGTGCTTTGACTGCTTTGAATCGTTTCGAGGGCTTCGAAAAGAGGTTCGAGATCGGTAATGAATTCCGCTGGCTCTGTGCCATCAACGGTAGCCGGCAAACTGACGCGATTGCGACCCGAGTTCTTTGATTTGTACAAAGCCCGGTCAGCAGCAACCACGAGAAGATCGCGTGACGACGCGTGCGCGGGAAAACTCGCGAGTCCAAAAGATGCAGTGGTTGGACCGTACCCGGGAATCTCTGTTTCTGCAATTCGCTTTCGCAGGCGTTCGGCAACGATAAGTGCGCCCTCGGTGTCGGCTTGCGGCAGAATAATTACAAACTCGTCGCCACCAAATCTCGCCGCGCTATCAACGGCTCGCAATTCAGCTTTAAGACTCTCGGCGACTGTTCGCAGTGCCACGTCTCCAGTTCCGTGTCCATCGATCATGATCAACGACAGCGGTTGCCGCATTCGAGTAGCCAGGTGCAAATCTCTTTCCAGCTGTAGTTCAAAAGATCGGCGGTTGTAACAACCGGTAAGTCCGTCAGTCAGAGCCTGCACCTGCATCTGGGAAAATAGATGCGCTTGCTTAACCGCCACTGAAAGCTGATCAGCAACCGTATGCAGTAGCAGAAGTTCATTCTCAGCCCACACACGAGCGCGATCGTCTGACTCCACTAACACAAGTCCCACAAACGCTCCCTCATAATTCAGGGGGACTGCCGCCTGTGCGCACACGCCTGTGTCGTGAGTCGCGTCGCCATCGATCACCCAGGTTTTGGGTGAATGGGGCAAACACGAACGAACTAATTCGATATCTGCGATTAACTCGGCCTTCTCCCCTTCGCTACCTTCCGGTTCAGATCTAAAGTAGTAGTTACACTTTGTTTCGCCGACAAGATCACCTTCAACTTGAACTGCACAGCGTTTAACGTTGAGTGCGCGGCCCACTTCATGTGCCGCGGTAGCCAACAGACTGTCGAGGTCCAAAGAGTTTCTGATTGCCGTCGCGATCCTGTTTACCGCTATCTCGCGTTCAGCTTGTTCCTGCAAGAGTCGCGCCAGCTTGGTCGTAACACCAAGGGTCAGGTGTAGCGATGTTGCTTTCGGCATCGACAATTGAACGGCGTTGGCGAACGACGAAGCGTGGAAAGGGTGCTCAGCTGTTATGCGCGCCATGAGGTACTCCAATGCGGAATACACAACGTCTGGCTCGAATGTCCAAACTACCAGGTCTCCACTACCAGGTTCTGAATCATCTGTGACTGCTTTCGACGCGAGCATGGCCGAGAAGCGCGAATCGGCAATTACCACGAACCGTTCATGAACGGCGTCTTGTTGTTGTTCAAGGACAACAGCTTCACGACTCTGTTTGCCGCGAGTCAGCATGAGTTGCGATAACGCATCGTCACCACTGACAAGTAGAAAGACATTTTTGGCAGCGTGCACCAGCTCGCGTACGCGGGTTATCTCACGCGCCGGACGTTCTTCAACCTTTGGCAAACTCTCAATAACTAGCGCCCCAAGACTATTTTCCAGAACAACTTCTTCAAAGTAGCGATGAAGTTGGGCAATAGTCGAGGACGCACACCTGATTGGAGTCAGTTGACGCGGATGTTGTGCAAGGAGGGAATCGTAAAGAGAGTACATTTGGGAGTCTGCAGAATTAAGGGCAAAAATGAAAAATAACGGAGGGTGGTTACATTTGGGAGCTCTGGGCGACTGCTCTTTGCGACCAAAATCATTTTACATTGATAAACGCCAGGTGTCTATGAGAATTTCTTACTGCTTGGAAAGCCGGAGATAAGTCGTAAGTCCTGTCGCAGCAAGATTTCCATCGTTATCAAGCACCTCAGCTGAAATAACGATGATTCTCCCGCCTGCCCTTAAAACCTTCGCGGACGCAGTAGCAACCCCCGCTTTCAGGGGACGAACGTAACTAATAGTGAGGTCAACCGTGGTCGCCGTCTCGTTTTGGTTCAGTAGCGGAATCACAGCATAAGCGGCTGCGGAATCAATCAGCGAGGCTATCGCTCCACCATGCACGACCCGATTATTCTGTTTCAACTCTTCCCTTACCGCGAGGCTCATTGTCGCCGAGCCTGGCTCGACAGAGTTCAGTTTTAGTCCTAACAAATCCGCGTAAGGTATGTTCTTCGTGGCCTCTTCAATTCGGCGGCGCTGAGGCTCACTGAGTTGATCGAGATTCATGAACGGTAGCTCTCGCCCGGATTGTTCGGTTCGACGATCACTGCCGTTCCGTAAGCCAAAACCTCTGTGACTCCGGCCGAGATTTCAGTCGTGTCATAACGGGCTCCAATTACCGCATTCGCTCCGAGTTCAGTTGCGTGTTGAATCATGATGTCGAACGCCTCGCTGCGAGTTTCCTCGCACAGTTTCGTCCAGACGGTGATGTTCCCGCCGACGATTGTTTGAAGCGTTGCTCCTAAGGTGGCGATAACATTTCTCGATCGGACCACAATTCCTCGTACGACTCCCAGGTTTTGGACCACCCGGTAATTAGGTAGTT
>QHXL01000200.1:0-8817 GCA_003222935.1 Acidobacteriota bacterium | reverse complement strand
GCACTGGTCACCATCTGATGTGAAACGGAATAGCGCGGAGCACTAACCGCGTAGGGAACATGCTGCATGTTGTCGCTGCTCATCTTTTGACTCCTCGAGAGGATTTGGCCGACGTGCGTTTGAACAAAGTAACTGTAGGCAATCGCTTGGAACGCGATTTTGGTTTCCATAAAAACGTTTGCAGGTCACAGCGCCCATTCTTGTCGAACACAACACCTTCGCGCTCAAGTAAACGTTGCTGCTTATCATGTGGAAGCACGACATTACCTGTCGAACATGCGCCCTGAGCATTTAACACCCGGTGCCATGGCGTACCTTCAGGCGTAGCGTGCATCACAAACCCTACGGTCCTCGGTGTATAACCATCGCCAAGCAACTCGGCAATTTGACCGTAAGTCATGACCCTGCCCGATGGAATTGACCGCACAATCTTGTATACGCGTTCGCGGTAATTTGGGTTATCTCGTTTAGCCACGGATCTATTCTTATCAATCGAGTGTGCGGAGAACGACTCGTGCGGGCGCTCCATCGCCTTTTCCACTACTAATTCGCAACGGCAAACAAATCAATTCATATTGGCCCGCTGCTACCTCGCTAAGATTTAAGCCTTCAACAATCACCACACCTTCTGTAAGCAGAGCGAGATGCGTCGGGTGATTCTTTTGCCCAAACTGTTCGATAGACAAGTAGTCGATGCCAACCAGTTTCACGTCTGCCTGGGCCAGGTACTTTGCGGCGTCCAATTCCAAGTAGGTAGAGTCCTGGCGAAACCCGGCACTTCGGTCACGCCAAAAACTGGAATTCCTCGTCTTAAACAGTACTCGAGTCTGTCCTTGAACGTAATTCGCACTGACAAACTCTTCATTGATCGACAGTCGGTCCTCTGGGACTTCGATTACTTGAGCCCTGCCGAGTAACACGTCGAGAGGAAGTGATTCAACTTTTTTTGCGCCCTCTATGAAATGAGCGGGAGCGTCGACGTGAGTTCCGGTATGAGCGCCAAAACTCAAGTGGGTCACATTGGCGGCATCGCCTTTGGAAAGACTGTACCAGTCGCGAATTTGAATCCCAGGATCTCCTGGATAAGTGGGCATCTCGTTCGTTAGCGGAACGGAAACATCGTAGATAGGCATTTGATTTCTCAGGATAGTAGTGGCCGCAAAAGATGGGTGTCAATTGTCCGATAAACTTCAGTTTGTCGTGATGTTAGCTAGTGGGCTTCTGGTGGTAATGAAGATAAACCTCACTTTGTCGTGGTGTTAGCCAGGGGGCTTCTGGTGGCGATCACGACAAAACTGAAGTTTATCGGACAGGAGTTTATCGGACACTTGCCGACGCTTATTCAATCCTTTAGCATGCGAATCGTAATCAACAAACCAATCAAGAGGATCACAACATTAGTTCCGCCGAGCACTCTCCATTAAAAATTGCCGCCTCAAGTTATCTCAATAGCGCTCCTCTAATCTGGAGTTTTCTGCACGGCTCAATGCGCAATACCGTCGATTTTATCGAGGCGGTGCCCGCTCAATGTGCACAACTACTGGCGCAGTCGGCCGTGGAGGTTGCTTTGGTTCCCGTAATTGAATACCAACGGATTCCAAACGGTTCATTAATTCCGGACGTCTGCGTCGGGTCGAAAGAAGAAGTACGTAGCGTCGTACTGGTCTCAAAAGATCGTGAGCTAACGGATATACGCACAGTCGCACTCGATGAATCTTCACGTACGTCAGCCACTCTGGTGAAAATTATCTTTCGTGAGTTTTTGGGCCAGGAACCCGAGTGGACAACACAGTCCCCAAATCTCGCGGAGATGCTCGAACGCTACGATGCCGCCCTCATGATCGGCGATCCGGCGATGGTGTTTCCTCGCACAGGTTTAAAGGTTTGGGACATGGCCCGCTTATGGCGAAACTACACTGACCTCGGTTTCGTTTTCGCCATGTGGATGGTTAGCGATAACGCAATCCAACATTCTCAAACAGTCGACTTCCGGGCGGCCCGCGACGAAGGCGTACGCGCTAAAAATGAGATCGTGGAACATTATCAAAAGCTGCTTGGCTTATCGCGTGAGTCTCTGCGGAGTTACCTGGATGAGAACATCTGTTTCGAAGTTGATCCGCAACTGCGCGCTGGCCTGGATCTCTATTTTGAGCTTGCACACAAACACGGTCTTATTCCGCAGGTCAATACTTGGAAAAGCCTGTAACGATAGCTTAGTATCCGCTTAAGTAGTCATGACGAAACCAACAAAAGTTCAATCGATCCTGGACAGGGTGCTGGCGGGCGACAGGATGTCCGTCGACGAGTGTACTTTCCTGCTCGAGTCACACGACATCGCCTCGATGGGTGCCGCGGCTGACGAAGTCCGGGCGCGCCGACATCCCGACAACATCGTCACGTACATAATCGATCGCAACGTCAACTATACGAACGTCTGCAACGTCGTTTGTACCTTTTGTGCCTTTTATCGACGGCCCGGCGCCGCCGACACTTATGTGCGAACGTTCGATGAGATTTGCCAGAAGATCGACGAGACTATCGCGCTTGGTGGGACGGGTGTATTGATGCAGGGTGGTTTGCATCCCGATTTTGGTATCGAGTGGTATGAAGATCTACTGCGCTCGTTACGTGAAAAGTATCCAACGTTTCAACTGCACTGCTTTTCGCCACCCGAGATTCACAACATTCATCTGATTTCAAAACTCGATTACGAAACGATCATGGCTCGCTTGAAGGCAGCAGGGCTCTATAGTCTTCCCGGTGGCGGTGCTGAAATCCTTGATGACGAAGTACGCAAACGTGTCTCAACAAAGTGCACAACCCAGGAGTGGTTGGATGTAATGCGCGCCGTCCATCGAGTCGGGCTGCGTTCTACCGCGACCATGATGTTTGGTATTGGCGACACTGTTGAGCATCAAGTCAGGCATTTACAGAGGATTCGGGATCTGCAAGACGAGACTGGTGGATTCACGGCGTTTATTCCCTGGACGTTTCAGCGTGAAAACACCGCACTTGGTCGACGAATCAAGCTTGAACCAACTGGTGTGGACTATTTGAAAATGCTTGCCGTGTCGCGACTCTTTCTCGACAACATCGAGAACTTCCAGTCGTCATGGCTGACACAGGGATTACGACTCGGTCAAGTTGCCTTGCGGTTTGGCGCAAACGACATGGGGTCGATCATGATTGAAGAAAATGTGGTTTCAGCGGCAGGCGCAAACAATAGTGCTGATGAGACTACTTTGCAGTTTCTAATACGGGAGGCCGGGTTCACTCCGCAACAGCGAGACATCCTTTACCGCCACGTCAATCGAGACGCGCAGCTGGAAGCCGTAATGGTCTAACTAGATCCGAAAGACTTAACTGCCAACGGATTTCAATTGAAATTTCTCAAAAAACGAATCCCTCACCAATGCATTAAACAGCTCGGGATGCTCCTGCTCAGGCATCATTCGGCAAAAATCAAAGACTTCTAATTCAGCTCCCGTATTCAAATCCAGGAGCGCATTCGCCCTCGCCACTGGCGCATTCAAGTCCTGTTTACCCCAAACCAAAATCACGCGTTGCGACAGTCGTGAAAATGCAGCGCGCATATCAGTGTTCAAGTAGCCGGAAAGAAAAGCAGCGATGGCATATTGTGCGCCGGCCTGGTGACTGGTTGCGTAAAGGTGGGCCACAAGACGATCGGTGACGCGACGATAATCGTAGAAGAGACTGTGTCGAGCATAGTCGCGAATGCTGCGTTCACTCGCCATCACGTTGTAAAACGACGTCCCCAACACTGGCGATTGCAACAGTCCGTAGAACGCTGCGCCTGCCATTCGTGGCCGCGTGTGCATTGAATCGTAGCCTGCGGGTGCGTTGAGAATCATGGCGTTGATTAGTTCGGGATGTTCGTCGGCCACGCGAACAACGTAGGAAGCACCCAACGAACTGGCGATGAGATTTGCTCGCCCACCGGCAACTTCGCGAATGAAGTCGGAAATCAACTCGACGTAGAGATCAGCAGAGTAAGGAGCGCCCGGCGGTTTGTCAGAAAAGCCGAACCCGAGTAAATCGAGGGCATACACGCGAAAGTGTTCACTGAGAACGTCGAAGTTCTTGCGCCACATAAAACTCGAAGAACCCGCGCCAATCCCGTGAACAAAAACGATCGATGGACGCTGATCGACAACTCCCGCTTCTTTGTAAAAGATCCGGCCGTATTTCCACGTGAAGAACTTCGCCTCACCACCAAGTGCACTGTCGTCGGGGTCTTGCGCGCCACGTTGGATGGCCGCATTAACAGCAGCAAGCGCTGCGACACCTGCACCTCCCGCAAGGAGTGTCTTCCAAAAATTCCCTAACTTACTCATCGGCTAATTTGTCGGGGCGTCACTCCGTGGGCGCCCTTCTTGCTCTTCGACTGTCCTAAACACCAAAGGAGGGGCGCCCGCGGAGGGACGCCCCGACAAACTTAGACCAACGCAAAATCAAACTGTTCCTGGTGAATCGCTGGATCACTAGTGATGTCGACTGGTCCAATATAGTCTTCGATCTCCACCAACACGTCTCGCTCCGTAGTGCGCAGCGCTTTCGCTACTTCAGGATTGATCCTCAGCGTAACCTGGCTGTGGTCGGTGTCGCCGTCCATCCCTTTTGCGAGTCGTCGAGATTCTTCAAGCAGCTCATAACAGATCGTTTGCGGTGATTTGATTAGACCCGCGCCCTGGCAATACTGGCACGGTGAGCAAAGCGTACGTTCGAGTGATTGCTTCACTCGTTTGCGCGTCATGATCACAAGCCCAAAGTCGTTGAAGGAAAGGACTTTCGTTGGCGACTTGTCGTTACGAAGGGCATCCTGCAACACCTGCATTACTTTCTGCCGATTGCGTCGCTCCTCCATGTCAATCAAGTCGAGCACGATGATGCCGCCGAGGTCACGCAACCGAATCTGTCGAACAATTTCATCTACTGCCTCAAGATTGGTACGTGTGATCGTGTCTTCAAGTCGACCGCTCCCTCGTCCGACAAACTTTCCTGTGTTGACGTCGATCGCGACGAGAGCTTCGGTCTGATTGATAACGAGATAGCCTCCCGACTTCAACCAAACGCGCGGCTTGATAGCTTTGTCGATCTCGACCTGAACTCCATAGGCTTCCAGAATCGGTTGTTCACGCGTGTACAGTTTGACGCGTTTGACCAGCCGCGGCTGAATTCGATTGATGAATTCCACAATGCCCTGGTACTCCTCTTCGGAGTCGACCCGAATCGATTCAAAATCTTCAGATAGCTGATCTCGCAACAGCCGTTTAACCAGATCCAGATCGCGGTGAACCAGTTCCGCCGCTTTCGACTTCTCCGCTCCAGCTCGAATGTCCAACCAGGTTCGGACCAGGTAGCGAACGTCCTCGCGAAGATCTTTCTCACTGATACCGACGCCCGCTGTTCGCACAATAAAACCGCCGGAAGGAATATCTTCCTCGGCTCTGATAGTTTGAATCAACTTTCGCAGGCGATGTCGTTCATTGTCTGATTCGATCTTTCTCGATACGCCGACGTGTTCGACCGTCGGCATGTAGACCAAAAATCGTCCTGGTAAAGCGATGTGCGAAGTGATCCTCGCCCCCTTCTTAGCGATAAGCAAATCGGTAATCGTAGGCTGCTGTCGATCACGACGTGGCTGCCCTCGATATCCTCTCTGTTCGCGTTGTTCGCGCTGTGGTCTCTGTTCTCGGTCCCTTGCCTGCGGTCTCGGGCTGGCGACCGGCTCGGGAGTTGGAGCAGGTGGCGCTGCTGGCGCTGCTGCCACTTCCTCTTGAACTTCCGCTACTTGAACTTCAACATCATCATCCGCTCCATTTGCTCCAGGGGCTGTCTCTTCTGCGGAGCCTGGCGCCGGTGGCTTACCCTTGCTCGGACGTCGTCTCCGTCTGCCGCCTCGCCTCGTTGCAAACTCCGCACGTGACGATGAATCTCCAACAGTCGCTTCGCTGTCACCGTAATCTTCTGCAGCCTCCGCGCTGCCGGCTTTCTTCTTCGAACTCTTCTTGGTCGTAGCCTTCTTTTTCGTTGACTTACTCGCGGCCGCTGCGCGCGGACGTTTCTTCTTCTCGACGGCATCAGCTGCCGGAGCCTTTCGGCCTCGCTTGGTCGCCGTCACCTCGGTCTCAGCAGCTTCACCATCTTCGTCGTCACTGATCCGTTCGAAGCTACCTCTCCCCAACGTGTCTGGGGCTACGTCGTCAACAAACGTTGCGACGTGAGCTTCCCGTGGTTGACGTCCTTCCCGAACGATCGTTTCGGCTTCGGACTCGCTGTCGTCGACTCGCTCGAAAGAGTCGTCATCGCCTAATCCGCCCGAGAGCAACGACCCGACTTCCGCATTACGAAAATCGTCTTCCATGTTGAACTCAACAGCGTGGATTTGGTCGAAAAGTCTTTCTTGTAGTCGTGCGTCCTTGAACATTTCGCCATTAACAGCTGCACTCTCATCCTCATCGACGATTCGTTCGATTGATGGGTCTCCAGCGACGAAAGGTGTGTTTGGAGCTTCAAACTGATCGCCAGGGGCCGCACTGGTCGGGGCTGTTGGCTCGTCGGATTTCTCCCAACGAGATCGGCGTCGACCGCGTCGACCGCGCCTTCGACTTCCCTCGCTCTGTTCTGATGGTTCTCCTGCGACTGCGGAAGCTGAGGGAGCCGCGGGAGCCTCTTCTTCCTGGAGTGGCTCGACTCTATCCTGGGTCGCCTCGATTCGTTGTTCGCGCTCAACTCGATTGAGAGCTACCTCCTGGGCAGCAGCATGCTCGACGTCGGGCGTTCCTTTCTTCGACTTATCGATGACAATCCTCTCAAACTCTTCTTCTTCATCGAAGAAGTCTGAAACGTAGAGGAAGGCATCGCGCTCGAGGCCAATGTCAACGAATGCTGACTGCATGCCGGGCAGAACTCTCATGACCCGGCCTTTGTAAATGTTGCCGACGATTCCCTGGTGTTGTTCTCCACGCTCGATGTAGAACTCTGTCACCTTGTCGTCCTCGATGATTGCTATCTTCTTTTCGCGTCCGTTGACGCTCACTATTAGTTGTTTTGCCATTTCGGGTCTGAAATCTCCTCAGGCGCAAAGCTCCGCGCGTGTACCGTGTTGGAACAGCGAATGTGTATTCTGTTTTGCGCTATGTTTAGTTGGTGGGCGGACTGAGCAGGTGCAACCTTCAAGCCTACGGCGAGGTACGCCATGCGATCCGAATTAGCGACACGAATAACCGTCTCGCTCTTAATTGAGTTAGTGGAAAAAGCCGGACGCTGAGATTGGTGTGAAAACCAAGTCAGAAATCGCGGATGGTAGGTGATCTTCAAATTGCGTTGCGAAGCAAACGCAATTCCCGCCGAGTACAGGTGGACTTCACCCGCAACAAGGCACCGAGTTTCTTCTTTCAACAGAAAACCTGACTAGCCGAGGCATCGTAAATTTGAAAGCACTACAACAGGGAGCAAGTCAGCTGATAAAGGCAGTAAGCACTGCTAACGCTGGGCGAGCTCTGAACCTTGTCGAAATTAGTGCGTGATTCAAACTTCTGAGGGCCTTGTTTCGCCTGATCGTCGACCAGGCTCACGGCTGCTACCGAAGTTGATTAAGAATCGTCGCTTTCGGACGATGCAAATATCTAGTCTCGCCTCAATGCGAAGGAAACTTCACAGCTCCCTGCGCGTTTCTGAGTCTCGTTGTTTGACTGAGTGCCTGATAAAGCCGGCTGGGCGAGCTGGGGGCAGTATAACCCAGACCATTCATTTAGCAAATCAAACTGTTTGTTAGTGCCACATAAATATTGACTTACCGGGATCAGGGGCGTAAATTGCCGCCGTCTAAAAAGACACTGCCTCGCAAATGCCGTCGGAATTCCCCCGTGTTCCGTCATGACTCTTTGGCTAGTTAGCAAGTGAATCCTCAGGCTCCGACTCGCCGTTGAATTCCTGTAGTTGTTCTTGCTTTAGCCTCATCCATCTAAACCAAACTCCTTGGCTTCTTTGCGCCTGGTAGATCCATCTCACCGCAAATGAATGCTCGAGAAGCTCCCGCAATAGGAGATTAATAATGAACGTCGAGTTGCAGATTAACAATAGTGCAAATCCACGTGCCCAATTTGTCTCTTGGGCGCCTTCCCCATGCCGGATACGTGTTACGAACCCGAGTGGCGCTACTTCACCAATCGTTACTGTCCGGCTTTCTTTTGTCTCAGGAGGAGCTAACGGCGGCGCGGTAGTGTTTCGCAAGGGCACGACCGGACTGTTCTCTCCAACCTTATCTCTGTCTGTTCCCATTACCGGTATTTCAGTTCCCTTCTTTGTCGCCGGGAAATTTGGACAACCGAGCACTAACGACAACGACGTCAGGATCGACGCACGTGTTGGCGCCACACTTGTGGGTTCCGTGAAAATAATGGTGCGTGTTCGCAAAAACGCAAATAGTTTGACTGCAGGTGAACGTGATCGATTAGTTGCAGCTTTCGCACAACTCAACAATCAGGGTGCAGGACGGTTCGCCGATTTTCGCGACATGCACACGAATGTCAGCTCACCGCAGGCGCACGGCGCCCCGGGTTTCTTACCCTGGCACCGAGCCTACCTACTCGATCTCGAACGCGAACTTCAGAGTATTGATCCAAGCGTCGCGTTACCTTACTGGCGTTTCGACCAAGCGTCGCCAAACATTTTTACCAGAGAGTTCTTTGGGGTCTCCGATTCGATCGGCACGGTCCAGTTCAGTGCCACCAATCCGTTGCAGTTTTGGAGGACAGATGGTGTCCCGGGAATTAACCGCCGGCCTTTCTTCAG
>QHXL01000199.1:15512-20310 GCA_003222935.1 Acidobacteriota bacterium | reverse complement strand
TGGCAATGTCTGTTTTACGACTGGTTCTATTGATTTCGTTAGTGACTTTAACGGTAAGTGGCCAGCAGAATTCTCCTCAACAGCCTCTTGTACCGCCGGCTTCGTGTCCAGTTACGATCCTATCAGCAAGCCAGTTCACACCTCCCAGCCCTTATGAGCTGAGTGAGAAGAGGTTTTGGTTGGGTACAGAAAAGTTGTTCATTGCCATTCGGAAGTCGGGAGAAGTCTGGGGATGGGGGCCGCACGAACCAGGGCAGGAGGACCAAGTGCAGCCTTTGACTACTAAGACTTTCTGGGGGAGCTTAGATTTTAATTACAGAGAAGAGTACCCACCAAAACTAAAAGTCACAGGAAAACGGCTCGATGGGGAGGCTCCAGCCCTTCTGACGTTGCCAGCGACGAATGCGTTTCCAGGCCCAGCCGCCGCCATGCTTGTAGGCGTCTACGTGCCCACTCCTGGCTGCTGGGAGATCACTGGTGAGTACAAAGGACAGAAGCTGAGCTTTGTCGTCTGGCTCCAACCGGTCAAGCAGGGTAACTATGTCTAGACGACAAGTCGGGAAGTAAGTTCTAAATTGGTGAAAGCTTGGGGTGTTTAGAAGTGGCGGAGGGGACAGGACTCGAACCTGCATAACCTTTCGGTCGGCGGTTTTCAAGACCGCTGCACTACCATTATGCGACCCCTCCGTCGGGTAGCACTATAGCGTAGCCTTATCAGGAGTCTCAACTGGACTCACAGACTGAATGGGTACAGTGGCAAACTAGTCCACTCATATCCACTCTTTGCTGCTCTGTATCTCTGACCCTTCTTAGAAACTCGATCGCTAGTTAGAGTCACTCCGGTAGGAGTGTCATGTTTATAGCGGTCATCCACTTCCCGAGGCGCGGTTCGGCGGGCCGGAACGTAACTACTTCATAACCACTCAACATCGTCCCGGCCCGCCAAACCGCGCCGGCGACTTATGCTCGAGCAATCTATAGACATGACACTCCTACCGGAGTGAAGACCATTTTCGAAAGTTCAGGTTACCGCCGAGTACATGAAAGTTTCACCAAGGCGGAAGTCAGCGACAAGGAATAGTTCTGGCGCACTTCTCTGCCGGGCGCGACAAACTGAAGTTTATCGGACATTTGGGGACATTTGTCGTTTGCCATCTGCTGCCGAAAAAGGCACGATCAAATAGAAGTCAAAACTACAAAGACCCGAGCACAAATATCGCTGCCATGCTTGTAACCATCGGCCAAATCAACACTACTAACGGCGACTGGGAAGGCAACACTGCCAAGATCATCCAGGCCATCGAACAAGGCAAGAAAGACGGTTCCAACCTCGTTGTTCTGCCGGAAACCAGTATCCAGGGCTACACGTCATTCGATTGGTTTCTCGATAAGGAAGTCGAACGTTGCGCACTTGGCCCACTCGCGGAAATCATTGCCGCGACCGAAGGAATTACGGCGATCGTCGGCACTGTTAGACCGTCCGGACTAATCACAGGTCGACGGCTCTACAACTCGGCCGCCGTCATTCGAAATCGCGAACTGCTTGGCTTTGCGGATAAGACGTTGTTACCCGAGTATGACGTTTTCGACGACCCACGCTACTTTCAACCGTCTAACGAACGGCACCTGTTTAGCATTGGCGACTGCAAACTCGGAGTAGCAGTTTGTGAAGACTTCTGGAACGACAAGACCTTCTGGCGCGAGCGACTCTACACCAATGATCCTGCGGACGAATTGATCGAGATGGGCGCCCAGGTCCTTGTCTCGATAAACGCATCGCCATTCAACAAGGGAAAGATGGGCCAGCGTTGTGCGATGGTGTCGCATCGGGCGAAGACCGCGCGCTTGCCGATCGTGTTTGTAAACCTCGTAGGCGGCAACGATGGGATCATCTTCGACGGAGCAAGTATCGTGGCCGATGCGAACGGCAAGATTATTCTCCAGGCCTCGCCGTTCCAGGAGTTCATCGAAACGATCGATCTCGACTGCGATGTAGCTGATGATAGATGCCTGCCTGGTGACGATGTCGAAACGATCCACAAGGCACTCGTACTCGGCATTGGCGACTACGCGCGGAAGAACCGTTTCAAGAAGGCTGTTATCGGTCTGTCGGGCGGTATCGACTCCGCCGTGGTTGCGGCGCTCGCCTGTGAAGCGTTGGGTGCTGAAAATGTTTTGAGTGTCATGATGCCGTCGCCTTTTTCGTCCCGCTCGAGCATCGACGATTCAGTCGAGCTCGGAAAACGACTCGGCATGCCGGTCATCGAACATCCGATCTCGGCCGCGTACGAGACCCTGTTGAGTCAACTCAAACTCCCGGCGCCGGCTGAAGGCAAAAGTTCAATCGCGGCAGAGAACCTTCAGTCGCGACTCCGCGGAAACATCCTGATGACGATTTCAAATTCCGAAAACCGATTGCTGTTATCAACCGGCAACAAGTCAGAACTCGCACTCGGTTACTGCACGTTGTATGGCGACACAAACGGCGGTCTCGCCGTGATCGGTGACGTGCTAAAAACAGAAGTCTACGCCGTCGCAAATCACATCAATCTCGAGCGAGAAATAATTCCAGCCGCAATTATCAATAAGCGACCTTCAGCGGAGCTCGCTCCAGGACAGTTTGACGATCAGTCGTTACCACCTTACGACCAGCTCGATCGGATTCTGCGCCTCTACTTCGAACAGAAGGCGAGTCCGGGCGAAATTGTCGCAACAGGATTTGAGCCCTCGTTTGTTTACGATATTCTCAACCGCGTGGAATCACCGGCGAATGAATTCAAGCGACGTCAGTTACCGCCGACATTGATTATTTCTCGTAACGCGATTGGGATCGGCAGACGTCGACCGGTTACTCACCATTATCGTCGCGAAAAACTGATGTGCTAGTGAGGGTCGACCTCACCATAACAAGATACGGATGTTTCTCGAGAGTGATCATAGTTGTTATGTTAGGCAGACCCGGCGCTACCGCGTTACGGTACTGGCCCCTGCGCTGGTCGCCTTTTTAGCATTGTCACTCTCGCCAGCCACCGCTCAACAGAACACAACTGCAAATTCTCCTACTACTGAAGCTGTCGCTTTCGAGTCAGTAAGCATGGCTTCGAATCCTGCTGCCAAGCTTGCGGCAGCAGAAGACTTCGTGGCGAAGTTTCCCAACAGCTCAAAACTTTTTAAGGTCGCCGAGATGGTGATCGTTCAAATCGCCACAGTTCGAAATCCGACAGTGGCAGTGACTCTTGTCGATCGGGCACGCGCGATTTTTACCGGCGCGGATGAGGTGTCCTTATTAAAGCCGGTGGCAATGGAAATATATGCAGATGCCGGACGGGCTGACGACGCTTTTCAGTTAGCGTCGGAACTTCTCGCCCACAAGCCGGACGAGTTATGGATAATGATCAAGCTGTCGTTTCTGGGTGCACAGGAAGCACGTAAGAAGAATCCCAAGTATATCGACGTCTCTCTGCGTTACGGAGGACGGGCAATCGAGTTGATTGAAGCCGACCAAAAGCCAGACGATATTGATCTGACTTCATGGATCGAACAGAAAGCGACTCTACCAGACTTGTATCAGCAGATTGGAATTCTCAACCTGGCCCAGGAACGGACAACAGAGGCCAAAGCACTCTTCACTAAAGCGATTAAGTTAGGATCCAAAGAGCCGGCAAACTTTGCTTTACTTGGTCGTGTGCTCAATGCTGAGTATGAAAAGTCGATGAAGGCTTTTGAGGCAGCTCCGGAAAGTGATACGAAGCAAGAAGAGAAGAAAAAACTCGAACTGCTGCTTGACGAGATAATCGACAACTATGCCCGTGCGGCCGGGCTAGCCTACGGCAAAGTAGAGCATCAGAACCTGCTGCAACAAGTCATTCCCGATCTGACTCGTTATTACAAATACCGCCACAATGAATCCACTGTCGGACTAAAGGAGTTGATAGGAAAGTATCGACAGTAAATTTGTCGGGGCGTCCCTCCGTGGGCGCCCCTTCTTCCATGATGGCTTCCTGGTCTATTAAGGAGGGGCGCCACGGAGGGACGCCCCGACAAAGTTGGGCTAATTGGCATAGCTCGAGTAGACCGACTTCACCTTTCTAAATAGGCGGAACGAGGGGCAAGTCCAAACTGCTTGGTAAAAATATCGAAGATGCAGGCAAGACAAACAAGCGTTGTGTACTCGGTGACAATTCCGGGTGGAAACGAACTAAAGTCCAGTTCAGGTTTCGAAGTCATGACACGATGTGCCTAACGACTCAATGACACTAACGCTGGTCGCAAATCTTCATCGGTATGCCCAACAGCTAAATCCAGTTCAGCTTCGATATCGCCAGTGGCCGAATGCAATTTTTTGAAATCAAACAGTTGATGGTCCAACAGGTGAGACGGCGCCACATTTCCGACCGCATTTAACATAGAGGACCGAACGTGAGGTATTTCTTGTTCCAGTTCCGATATCAGGCGATTGATGCGAGCGCGCTTAAGGTTCGTTTGGGAGCCACACAGGTCACAGGGAATAATTGGAAACTCTCGTTGAGCCGCATACTCACTTATATCGCGTTCCCAGCAATAAGAGAGGGGACGAAACACTATGTTGCGACCATCATTCGAGCGCAACTTCGGCGGCATCGTTTTCAATGAACCAACGTAAAAAAGATTAAGCAGCAGCGTAGTAATAATATCGTCGGCGTGATGACCCAACGCGATCTTGTTGCAACCCTCTTCGACGGCAATGTTGTAAAGAATTCCTCGCCGCAAACGTGAGCAAACTGAACAGAACGTCTTACCCTCGGGCAGCAGCCGTTTG
>QHXL01000199.1:10013-15504 GCA_003222935.1 Acidobacteriota bacterium | reverse complement strand
TCGGAACGGTACTTTGCGTTCATGCAGATAAGAGGGCAGTACATCGGCCGGGAAGTTTGGCTGTTTTTGATCGAGGTTTACCGCTACCAAATCGAAGGTGACGGGAGCCCGGAGTTGGACGTCGAGTAATAAATCCAGGAGCGTGTGACTGTCTTTCCCGCCCGATAAACAGACCATCACGCGGTCGCCGTCTTCGATCATGGCGAAGTCGGCAATCGCTTCTCCCATCCGGCGAAGCAGTCTGGTCTTTACAATGCTTTCGTTAGGCATCAATTACCTCTATCCACAACAGAATGCCACGGTGACGAGGGCTTTTCAATTGACGTGACCGCTTGAGTAGGTCCGCCAACAGCTGGAACAACGACTCCAGGCTGGCAAACGGACCTTTACGAAAAGTGAGGGTTTACAGGGGTTCAAGGTTACTTTTCCGAGCCGTGGGCGTTCTAAAGAGACAGTGAGGTTAGCCCTCAGCTAAAACCTGTTGGTCACGACAATCGGGAAACCTTTCCCATCCTTCGTTGGGCCACGGTGTAAGTCCGGTATTAAATCTTGATGGACCAGGCCGTTTTCTTAAATAAGATCTTGTTAAACTCGCCGGTCGTATGGTAATTTGCTGCGCTTTAACGGTTCTTGACGGTTTGCCTGGACCAGGCACACACCCAAACTCACTCAGATCAGGTTGTTCAAGAGTAAGTCTCTGCGGAGAGTTCCCGATGCTCGAAGTTAAGAGAAAACCGGCTAGCACTAGCCCCGGTGCCGCTGCACCGGTTGCCCGTCTGCATTCCAACGAGGCGACCAGCAAGACGGCTCGCTACATTCACTCTGTTGTTACACCCTCTGTTCACGATACAAAACAATTTCACGGCAAGCTGCCAGCGATCACCGGCGAAGTTAACTTCAAAGGATCGATCTCTGTTGATGGTCTAGTTACAGGTCAGATAGGTGCACAGAGCGGTATGAGTTTAAAGCAACGACCGTCAGCGGCTTTCGCTACCGAAGCCGAGCTGGCCGGCGCGTTCAGCTTCAAAGACGCGATTCGTGTCAACGGACACATCGCGGGGAGCGTTTACTCAAAGGCGGGTACGATAATTGTTGACGTAGAAGCAAAGGTCGACGCGAATATTGACGTGGCGGTTGCGGTGATCGGCGGAACAATCAAAGGCGACATTGTGGCCCGTGAAAGAGTTGAGCTTGGACCAGCGTCAAGGATCTACGGCAATATTTGGACGAGGTCGATCGTTATCAAGGATGGGGCGATTTTCGAAGGTGTTTGTAAGATGATCGAAGAAGAGTAGTAGCAACGAACAAGGGTTGTCATGAAAAGTACTGGATTAGTCTTATCAGCTAGTGAAGCCGCCATTGAAGATCCGGCGGCACTGTTTTTTGACGTTCGTTCAACATTCGAACGATGGCTTAAATCTGTCGGCGCAAGTTACAGAAAGCCGGGCGAGCAACAGTCGACTTCAGAAACCTTTGCCGAAAGCGATGGCGACGTTGTTTTTGAAGGAGTGCTGCAAGTCGACAGCTTAGTAAAGGGCAACATCCGCTCGGCCTATGGAACGTTGATAATTGGCGCAGAGGGGCGAGTTGAGGCTGATGTGGATGTGCGAATTGCGATCATCGATGGCAGTGTAAAAGGTGAACTGCGAGCTACACAGTACGTCGTTCTTGAAAGTACGGCCCGCGTTTCGGGAAACATTCATACACCATCACTCGAGATAAAAGACGGCGCCGTCTTTGATGGTTCTTCGTTCTTCATCGAGCAAGGAATTCACTCGGCTATTTATTCGTTCGAAACAGAAACGGAAGTGCCTCGGGCTACGGCGGTCGGAGCTTGATTCATTTCTAAACAGCTGCCAAAACAAGCTGGATTACATTTTGGTTACAACGCTAGACACTGATAGGATAAGTTGTCTATCATGATTTCCCGCTTCCGCGCGGTAGATCATTCGCACTAGCCCAAAGCTAGAAAACAATCCACGAAAAAGGCAAGCGCGTCGTTTTGTTGCTTTAATGTCCCGACGGCACCGGTGACTAAAACATCTCGCGCCCCCACAATACGGAGGTAACTAATGCTCAGGATAGGAAAGAATCCCAAGGATCAGGAAGAGAACGACAACTCCAGCCACAGGCAGGAAACTCCTGACTACTCCAAACCTTACTCCTCGTATCAAAGCAGCCCTGCCACTGAGGCAAAGCCGACTGCTGATGCCGCTGCCGCTTCGTCCCGCGCGATGACGGAGAGTGAGACTTTGGCGCGAGATATTAAGGAAGGCACTCTTAGCGGTTTCGTGGGTGGCGGAACGATGCTCACCGGTGAAGCTAACTTCAAAGCGATGATGAGGGTGGACGGACACCTCTCAGGCAGAATCACCTCCACCAGCGGAACGCTTATCGTCGGCGCGAATGGCAAAGTTGACGCAAATATTGATGTCGCTGTCGCAGTCATTCACGGCACCATCAATGGTGACATCGTTGCGACGCAACGTCTCGAACTCGGCCGTGCGGCGAAAGTGAATGGCAACATTCAAACGCCATCGCTGATTATCGAGCAGGGCGCGGTGTTCGAAGGTAGTTGTAAGATGCTTCAGATGACCGCAACTGCCGAGAAGAACAAGAAAGACAGAAAAGGCATCGATGAGCCGGTCGAGACATCAAAGGTCCAGGCCATGGGCGCGGATGGTGGATCATCTAAGAGTACCGAGATTCCTAGTGTATCCAACGTCGTAAGCTAAACGAGCGAACAGTCAAAATCTGAAGGCGCTTCGCTGGGTACTCAGCGAAGCGCCTTTTTGATTCATAAACGGGAATGCTCAACCCTAACCCCGTAGATTAATAGCACCGCGACTCTCATCAACACCCGACAATCAAAATGCGAATCCGAACAATACCCCAGATTGCACTCTTCCTTTTTGTAGTGAGCATAACGAGCGTTGGACAAACTCGTCGACCTTCGTCTTTCGTGCCAGCTGCAACTCTTCTCACGATCGTGAAGGCAGAAGATGAACGCCGGTGGGATGGAGATCTGCGTTCACTGCTTGCGAGCAGCAATCCCACTGTGCGCGGTCGGGCTGCCCTTGCTGCGGGTCGGATTGGTAACGAAGGCGCGCTCGCCGAACTGTCAAAAATGGTGGCGCAAGACAGGGACGCAACTGTACGTGCCTGGGCCGCATTCGCAATTGGCGAGGTGGAATCAGAGAAGGGCGCGAATGCGCTGCTTCAGCAACTTCAATCAACGTCTGAAACGAGTGAAGTACGAGCACGAGCAATTGAAGGACTGGGAAAGATTGCTGGAGCAATGCCACGGGACCAACAGCCACGCATCACGGAAATCGCCACAGCCGTTCTAAGCGCATTGAAGGCTGAGACTGAAAGCGCGAAACCAAACCGAGAGGTACTCCTGTTGGGGATAACTGCAGTACTGCGTTCCCGACCTGCAAATGGCGGTCAAGTGCTTGCTGTCCTGCTAGACAACAAAGACGCGCGTATTCGCGCTGACGCGGGAAACGCTCTCGCAAGACTGCGCGCGAAAGACGGAAACGCCAGGCTGTTGGACCTACTTACAAGTGATCCCGATGCGGTTGTCAGAGCCAACGCAGCTCGGGTGTTGGGAGTGACCGAAGAAAAGACCGCTTTCGAAAAGTTAGCGAAGAGTGCGACCACCGATTCCGACTTTCGCGTCAGAGTCAGCGCCATCAGGTCTTTAGTACCTTTGAAAGACGATCGAGCGGCGCCCATATTACTGAAACATGGCGAAGCGATTACTGACCGTAAGCTGTCGCCCCAAGCGAAGGAACTAAACGAACTTCTGGAAATCGCCACGGCACTTGGCCGGCTACTTTCACAGAAGGGCGATCCACGCGCGTTGGACTGGTTGCATAAAGGGCAGGTTGAACTCAATCACTCCGCTCCTGAAGTTGAACTCGCCTATGTCCGCATCTCACCCGATCGCTACCTGAAATTGTTCGGTGAAGATCCGGCGACCGCAAAACATCGACTCCAGGAGTTACTGATTGTCCATTGGCGGTCCGGCGCGAGTGTGGCCCAGGCGCTGGGCGAAATCGCAGCACTGCCCGACACAGTCGCCAACAACGCGGAGTTGAAGCAAGTAGCCGAATCGTATTTGCAGGCAATGCTCGACTATAAGAATTCCGGTATCAAGACAAACACATTGCTGCCGCTACATACCGAGTATGGAGTACCCGATGTCTTGCGTGCCTACGCTGCGCATAAGCCAAAAGATTTGGCTACTGTGCTAACCAACTACCTTGAAGATAGCGATGTGATTATTCGCGGGACGGTCGCAGACCTGCTGGGCGATCTTCCGCCGTCAGATGCGAACACCCGGCTACTTGCCCAAGCTCTACCGACAGCCTTGAAAGACGACCTGAACGACGCGACCATTTCAATTCTTGATTCACTTGCGAAACAGAAGAGCTCAGCGGCAAACGACGTGATCAAGACGGCCCTCGACTCCAAAGATATTCTCGTTCGCAGGCGAGCTGCGAACCTTTTATTGGCAAACAAGGCTGGTGATTTTACCGCCCGAATTGGCACCGCGCAGACGCGAAACACCCAGGCTGACTATCGGCGCGCCCTGGGAAGAATTGGCAGAATGGTCCGTGCGGTTGTGACAACTACGAAAGGTTCGTTTACGATTGAACTTCTCCCCGAAGACGCCCCACTGACTGTAGACAATTTCGTCCAACTCGCCCGGCGAGGTTATTACCGCGGCATTGTGTTTCATCGAGTCGTGCCAAACTTTGTAATTCAAGACGGTGATCCACGCGGCGATGGTAATGGTGGACCAGGATACGCAATTCGTTGCGAGGTGAATGAAGTGCCTTACGACCGCGGCGCAGTCGGCATGGCCTTGTCCGGCAAGGACACGGGTGGTTCGCAATGGTTTGTGACGCACTCACCCCAGCCACACCTCGATGGTGGTTACACGGTTTTTGGTCGGGTGGTTGCCGGGATGAATGTAGTTGATGCGATAGTTCGCGGCGACGTGATTCGTTCGATTGTGATTCGATAAAGGATAAGTCTGAGAAGTAAACACTATTTGCCGTTTGGACTTCTACTGGTCAGTGTAACTGTCCTGACGTTGCAGACTGTTGTCACGGCCCAAACGACACCGCCAAGAAAACCCGTCGAACGCAACAAGTACCAGATCGATTTCAAGGTCGATGTCGATCGTCTTTCCTACACCGGCTCCGAACGTGTGAAGTGGTTCAATCGTGGAGAGAAACCTACCTCGGTAATCTACTTTCACCTTTACCCTAACCTGCGCGTAGGTGAACCGGACGTTGCCGCAAATTCTGTGGGCGAAGAAGCCGACGAGCCCCGGCTCGACGTCGTTGAAGTCCGTTCCTCACCGGGCGACACGCCGTTATATTTCTTCCTCGACGATCAGGCGACAACTTTGCGCGTGAACTTGCGCGAACCTGTTGCAGCCGAGAGCTCGACTGAGATCGTTATTAAGTTCAAAGGT
>QHXL01000199.1:4318-9995 GCA_003222935.1 Acidobacteriota bacterium | reverse complement strand
AACAAGTGAGTGCCGCGTTACAAAGCGAACGAGAAACTCGACGAGCTCGTGATCTTAACTTTCGTTGCAAGGGCCTCATGCTTTTGGCAACGGCTTATCCGGTTTTGGCAGTGCACGATGGCGATGAGTGGCGACGGAAAGTCGAACCTTCAGTGGGAGACATCGTCTTCAACGAAACGGCTGACTACGAAGTCGAGGTAACAACAGCCCCTGGCATTGAAGTGTTTACATCGGGCACTGAATCGGCGACAAAACCGAATAACACCCAGGTTTTCACGGGCAAAACACTTCGCGATTTTGTGATCCTGGCGGGACGAGGGCTCCGTTCTGAACAAATTGAATCGGAAGGTGTAACCGTCAGGTCGATCTATCTTGCCGAGCATGAACGAGTGGGACGTCGAGCTCTAAACGTCGCGGCAAACTCATTGCGAGTATTTAGAAGCATCTTTGGTCCACTGCCGTTCAAAACCATCAGCATTGCCGAAGTGCCACTCGTCGCGGGCCTGGGTAGCAGTGAGTTTTCCGGATTCAATGTGATCGCCAGCGCGTTCTATGTAGACTTCGATGCACCTGCAGTTCGAAATCTACCCGAGATCATCCGCGACCAGCGACCCTCTGTTGAAGAAAGTCTCGAATGGACCGTGGCCCACCTCGTCGCTCATCAGTGGTGGGGAGCAGCTGTCGGAAACGATCCGGCCCGGGAACCGGTTCTCGATGAAGCACTGTCGAGTTGGTCATCGCTAGTCTATTACCGAAATACTTACGGCGAAGAAAAGGCGAAAGCGGTTCTGGAAGACCAGGTGAAAGGAGTCTATCGACTCTACCGAACATTCGGGGGCGAGGACATGGACGCCAACCGACCTTCGCGTGACTATCGAAACACACTTCAGTATGCGGCAATTGTAACTGCCAAGGGTTCGCTAATGTTTGTGGACCTGCAGCGAACTTTAGGCGATCAAAAGGTCTTCGCCGCCCTGAGGAACTATTACCAGGCAAATCTTTTTGAGATTGCCCAACTGGAAGACTTGCGCAGCGCCCTGGTCGCAGAAGCGCCAATCGAACAAAGACGAATTATTGGACGTACATTTACCCGGTGGCTGTCGGCGCGCCGAGGAGATGAAGACATTGCTCCTCCAGATCAGGAGTTAGCCGCCTCTTTAGGGATACCCCCGAGGCAAAATCCAACGGGATCGAACGACAAGAATGCGTTCACCAAATTGGCGCGAGTCGGAAAATTCTTCTGGCAACAAATGACAAGAATTCGGTAAGTATGTCCGATATGCTTTAGCTTGTCGTGACGAGAAGTAGTTAGGTCTGGCTCAATCGCGCATCTTGATAACGTCACGACAAGCTAAAGCATATCGGACATAGCAAATCGGACATTGATTTATGCGAGCTTTTAAATTGGAAGAGTTTGAGTTGGAACGAGACGACCGTCGGAAACCGGCGGTCGTTGATAAGAGCTTGGACCGACTCGGCTGGCTCATGGACGATCTTTTTCGAGTTCCCGTGCTTGGCTGGAGGTTTGGACTCGACGCACTGATCGGACTCATCCCCGGCTTCGGGGATACAACCACTTCGTTAGTGTCTTTCTACATTTTGGTTGCAGCGGTTCGCTACCGTGTTCCGAAAGTCACCATCCTGCGAATGGGTTTGAATATCGCGATCGATTATGCGGTCGGATCATTGCCGGTTGTCGGCGACTTGTTCGACGCGTGGTGGAAGTCGAACCAGATGAACCTCGACCTGTTGAAACGACGTGCGGGTGTTTCAACAGCGGATGCTGAGACGGGAAGAGCCGGTGACTGGCTCTTCGTCGGTGCAATAATTGTTGGCTTGATTGCGCTGGCGTTGGGAAGCGCAGTCGTGAGTGTGTTCTTGCTGTTTAAGTTGGGCCAACTAATCGGAAGTGCCGGTAGCTAACGAGTGGTTAACCGGCGACGGTCGACTTCTCAGACTGTAAGACCCGGTCAATCGCTGACTTCAACATATCCAACCCTCGCTCGCCTGCCGCAAAACTTTTCAACTTTCCTTCAGCGTCGAATAGATAGTACGCAGGCACGTAGCCGTTGTCGTTTTGAAAAGCGTCACGGAGCTTGTGCTCGTTGTCGACCGCCACAGGTTCGATAATGTTGTGTTTGGCGATCAGGTCGCGCACGCCTTCAACGTCCGTGTCTGCTTCGTAACGAGGCATGTGTATCGCAACTACTCTCAGCCCCTGTTCCTTCTTCTCATCACGCCATTCGCCAACGCGAGCCATGTTGTCTTTACAGATCCCACAACTCTGTGCCCAAAAATGAACGAGCGTGGGGTGCCCCGCAACTTCTGATTCAGCGTGAGCCTGAGTCGCATTAAACCATTCCGTTGCCCCATCAAATTTGGGCATTTCGGTTCCAATTCGCATTCCCATAGAAGTTCCTCTGATTTCAGATTTCAGATTGCAGATTTCAGATTGCCAACCGGACAATCTTCAATCTGCAATCTTCAATCTTCATTACCTAGTTCAAGGTTTTCTGACCCGGTTTCCATTCAGCCTGGCAAAGTCCGCCGGTTTGCAGCGCTTGAATCACGCGCAGCGTCTCTTCAGCTGAACGACCCACGTTTAGGTCGTGCACAACTTTGTATCGAAGCACACCCTCGGGATCGATCACGAATAGACCACGCAGAGCGATGCCGCGATTTTCGATCAAAACGCCATAGTCACTCGCAACCTTCTTAGTCGCATCGGCTGCCAGTGGGTACTTCAAATCCGCTACGCCGCCCTTGTCCCTTGGCGTATTAATCCACGCACGGTGCGAAAACACCGAGTCGGTTGAAATACCGATGATGTCGGCGCCAATGTCGACAAAATCTTGATAGCGATCGCTAAAAGTTGTCAGTTCGGTCGGGCAAACAAAAGTGAAATCGAGTGGATAGAAAACCATCACGAGCCACTTGCCACTATAGTCGGAGAGCTTAACGTTTTCGTTGAGCTTCTCCATGTTCTTCGTTGAAGCCATATCAAAATCAGGCGCCGGCTGGCCCACCATCGCCTTTTCTGCTGCTACTGCTGTTGCTGCTGTCATGTATCCTCCAAAAGTTAGTTAACTAATTAAGACCAAGGTTCTTGTTACTGGTACTCGCGACAATCGGCGCAGAGTCCCCTTAAAGTGAGATGTACCGATTCGGGTTTGAACTGTGACTTTCGGGCCGCTGCCTGCATCAGTTGCGCAGTCTGCGGCAAATCAAAGTCGACCAGTTTTCCGCATTCATTACAGATAGCGTGGTCGTGTCGATCAGTAATACCGTCGTAGCGACTCGCACTATCGCCAAATCTGATCTCTTGAACGAGTCCCGCCTCTTTTAAATAGCGAAGCGAGTTATAGACCGTCGCATAGCTAATCGAGGGCAATCGTTGCCGCGCCGCCTCGAAGATTTCGCCGGCGGTCGGATGATCCTCGCGGTCGACAATCACCTTAAAAACAGCCTCCCGCTGCGGTGTAAGCTTTTTGGCTCCACTCTCAGCACCTATGTTTTTCTTGCTCGACTTCATCTGGATTTAGACTAATTCTAAATCGCTAGGATGTCAAGCGGGGCTAGTTGTCGGGGCGTCCCTCCGTGGGCGCCCCTCATTGAGCTTCGATTGTCTGATGAAGAAGGGGCGCCCACGGAGGGACGCCCCGACAAATCAGGTCAACCTTGGGTGTGATTCGGCAAAGCCCACGATCTTATCCACGTAAGTCTCAAACGGCGGACAACGGATGCCATGAGGTTCGAGCAGTTTGTGAGCGTTCGTCGTATCGTAGGTCTGTTTCAGAAAGAAATAGGGGACAGCACTGTGCGGTAAGCCGGTGATTTTGGGAGACGGAGGCAACATTAGTAAGAAGTTGACCCAGGACCGAGGAGCGGTGAGGCGCGATGATTTACCGTTTATCGATCTCGTAATTGCATTGAAGAGCTGATTTGTTGATAGAGGATTTGGATCTGCGAGTTGAACTGTCTTTCCAATCGCAAGGTCGTCACATGCCAACGCGGACATTGCATCGACGACAAAATCCACCGGGACCAGGTTCAAACTCACCTCGTGATTGCCGATGTTCACTGACGACAAGACTGAAGGCCAACGTAATAAGTAAAAGATCAAATAGTACACGCCGTCGTACTTTGCGGTTTCTCCAGTTTGCGAATCACCACAAACTACTGACGGACGGTGAATAGTCACCGGCAAGTCTGACTTCAACGCTTCGGCTTCAAGCTCTGAAAGATATTTCGACTCCTCATAGAAATTGCGAAAACCAGCGTCATGCTTGAGCTGATTCTCGAGAATCCGGCCTTCTCTCTTTCCAGCCACATAACAGGTTGACACGTGGTGATGATGACGAAGACGCGGCAACGTTCGAGCGAACTGATTTACGTTGCGAGTCCCGTCCACATTGATGCGTAAAGCCGGTTCCTGGGCGACCGCAAGATCGTAAAGAGCCGCCAGATGGAAGCTGCGAGTGGTCTCGGCACGCGCGAGTTCCCTGCTCGACTCTGATAGACCAATGCCTGGTAAGCTGATATCACCTTCGATGAGTGTGAAATCGTCAGCTGCCCGGCCGCTATTGTTTGCGATCTCTGCGATGTCCTGGTGCGCTCGAGGAAAGAATGCCGGTTGAACTAGTAGAATAAACTTACCACCGGCGCGCGCGAGTCTCAGTAATAAACGATTAGCAATGAAACCCGGAAACCCAGTTATGAAAAACGTTTCATCAGTTCGCATGTGTTCAGTCAACTCTACGCCATGAGTATAATTCACTCACTCGTCAACAAGAATTCTTACTTACCCATTAGGAAGGTAACAGGAACATGACATCTGCCCTGCGCGTCCCGCGTCGAACACTTTTACTATTTGTTCTCCTCTTCCAAGCCCTCTCTATTGTTCCCGCTCAACAAGCAACTGAATGTAACGTTCGGGTAACGCTTTTACAGGTTAACGACGTCTATCAATTTTCGCCCGTCGACCTGGGTACCCGCGGAGGCCTCGGCCGCGTCCTGACACTGCGCAAGTCAATTCAGCAGGAAAACCCGAACACACTCTTCCTGTTGGCTGGAGACACTATCTCACCTTCCGTCGAGTCGATTACGTACAAAGGCGCACAGATGATCGAGGCGTGGAACACTCTCGGTCTCGACTATGCCACATTTGGAAACCACGAATTCGACTTTGGACCAGATGTACTTAAAGAGCGCATGAAGGAGTCGAAGTTTGGCTGGATCGCGGCAAACGTGGTCGAGAAGCAGACGGGCAAACCTTTTGGCGGCGCGGCTCCATATGTGATTCGTGAATTCAATGGCGTAAAGGTTGGACTATTTGGCCTGGTCCTTCCTGAAACGAAGTCCACTTCGCGACCTGGTGCCGATGTGGATTTTCTAAATCCGTGCGATACGGCAAAAGCAATGGTCAAGGAACTCCATGAACGTGGGGCAAAGGTCGTGGTCGCGTTGACTCACCTTTCAATGCGCGAGGACAAGGAAGTTGCACGTTGTTCCGATGTCGACGTGATCATTGGCGGACACGAACACTCGTTACTCGAGTCGTCTGCGGGCGGTGCGCCTATCTTCAAGATGACGGCCGAGGCGCGTGAACTTGGTCGCATCGATCTGAACATCGAAAAATCAACAGGAGAATTGAGCAGCATTGATTGGAAAGTAATTC
>QHXL01000199.1:3385-4298 GCA_003222935.1 Acidobacteriota bacterium | reverse complement strand
CTTTTCTTCCGTCTATAAAAAGTATGCCGGGCTGTTGGCTGCGTTGGCCAAACCAGTGGGCCGAACCAGTGTTGCACTCGATGGACGAAGCGCTGAGAATCGAACACAAGAGACGAACCTGGGAAACCTGGTAGCCGACTCATTTCGGCGGGTTGCCGTTTCAGATGTCGCTCTTGTAAATGGCGGCTCAATACGTGTCGATGAAATCATTAGACCTGGACGATTAACCGAGCGTGATGTGCTTTCAGTACTTCCTTTCAAAAACAAGTTGATAAAGATCGAAGTGACGGGCGCACTCTTGCGGGAGGCGTTGGAACACGGGGTCAGTCGAGTGGCAAACAACGCCGAACCCGGCGGCTTTCCTCAAGTATCTGGAATCCAATTCTCTTACGATGCGAGTCGCCGACCTGGAGATCGGATTGTTGACTTAAAGGTGAAAGGAGAACCAGAAAGTATTCGTTGGCAACTACTACGTTCGTTGCTCTCGATGGCGGTGACGGTTACGCTATGTTCAAAGGAGCGCCAGTACTTACGGCGCCCGAAAAAATGCCGCTTGATTCTGACGCGTTGCGGCGTGCTCTTGTCGGTCGACCGATTGCGCCAAAGATTGAAGGTCGCATAAAGCGGCTGGACAAAGTGCAGAAAACACGCTCCGAGTGTGAGTAGTTCACAAACAATGTACGACGACGCATCAACTGAAAAGCGGTACGAGGCCAAGCAACTTTTTCAAGACGCTTATGAAGCCCAGCTTGCTCATGATTATGAAAGGGCGATCGAGTTGTACCAACGTTCGATCGAGACTCATCCAACGGCTGAGGCGCACACATTTTTAGGTTGGGTCTACAGTTTTCAGGAAAGATACGACGAGGCAATAGCCCAATGCCTGGAGGCCATCCGCGTCGATGAAACGCTT
>QHXL01000199.1:373-3354 GCA_003222935.1 Acidobacteriota bacterium | reverse complement strand
GGTGATACCTATGGGTCGGTGCGCTGGTTCGAACGAGCTCTGTTAGCTCCGCGTTATGAGTCGTACGCATTTCCGCACTTCAACCTGGGCCGAGTTTACGAAGGTCGCAAGCGGTTCATGGACGCGGCAAAGCATTATGGGCTCGCCCTCGAACAAAGTCCGGATTTCAAGGAAGCTGCCGTCGCACTCAGAAGGATGCAAGGGAAGCTGAACTAAGGTTATTGCAGATTGAAGATTTCAGATTGCAGATTTCGTTAGTCTTGGGTCCGACTGTGACTCTTTCAATCTGCAATCTGAAATCTTGAATCTGCAATCCTCCGTCAGTCGGTCGCAACAATAATCTTCGTCTTCTTTCCATTCTCGTCGACTGCAACGTAGGTAACCTCTGCCTCAGTCACACGCACTCGTTCACTTCGTCCCAACCGCTCAGTTTCCACAATCACGCGCACCGTGATCGAAGACGAACCAACCTTGATTGTCTCTGCGTAGAAACTAACCAGGTCACCAACCAGTACTGGCTTATGAAAAACAACTTCTTTCATCGCGACAGTTACGAACCGTTCCATTCTTGTGTGTCGATGGGCCTCAATCGCGCCCGCAGTATCGATGTAACTAAGAATGACGCCGCCAAAGATTGTTCCCCGAGAGTTAGTGTCGCGAGGTAAGAGTGTGATGCGTATTGCCGGGTCTGTGTAGTCGTGCATGAAGGGATTGTAATCATTGCCGATTGCTGATTGCCAATTGCCGATTGAAGATTTCAGATTTCAGATTTCAGATTTGTATTTACGTCGGTTAGGTTCGTCCCAACCGCACTTCTTTAATCTGCATTCTCCAATCTTAAATCTGCAATAGACATCCGTTCGGGAACAACCACCCTACTCCGGTGTCTAACCACCCGTCTCCTGCCTGCGGTTCAACGAGTTTCTATGAAAGGTCGTGAGGTGATGGTCACATTCGTGATGGTGTACAACGCTGTTCTCTTGATTAGCTTAATCCAGGAAACACAAACGCAAACTGACTTCAACGACCTGGGGAAGTTGCTCTTAGGTGGCGTCGTTGCGGCGATCGTCTTTGCAGTTGGGTTTACAGTGGTTCGCCTGCGTCTGCGCGACAAGAATCCACCGACATCTGATTTCCTCAGCATCAGTGCGCCCTTGGACAAGAATGAAAATGTTGGCGGATGAAATTAACCGGTGAGCTGGGAACTGACCCATTCGGTGATTGCAGTTTTGAGCTCGTCTAAATGACCCTCAAAAAAGTGATCAGCATCAGGAACAACCACTAACTTGACCGGGTTGTGTTCACCGAGTTTAGCGGCAAGTTCTTTCACTTCCTGTATATCGCCAAACTCGTCACGGTCGCCATGGACCATGAGGAGAGGCTTGCGGCAATTCTCGAGGAAGTCGAACTTGTACTTACTTAATGGAGTCCCGATGCTGATCAGATACTTCACCCGGTCGTCGTCGCAAGCCAGCTCCATGCCTACTCGTGCGCCGAAAGAAAACCCGCACAAAGTTACAGCTTGTCCCGGGTAGTGTTCCGACAAGTGGGCCAACCCGGCGTCAGCATCGTCGACTTCGCCTTGGCCAAAATCATGGGCACCTGAACTCTGTCCAACACCTCTAAAATTAATTCTTAACGTTACGAGCCCGGCGTCGTTCAACGCGGCCGCGGCACGAAAGACGACCTTGTTGTGCATCGTTCCACCACCGAGAGGATGCGGGTGCAGTACGAGCGCAACACCCTTTGGCGGAAGCTCGCGAGGATCTTTCAGGATTGCTTCCAGTTGTCCGTGTGCAACGGGAATAAAAAGGTTACCGGAAGGGTACATACTTTGAACTCTGGCTTACGACGTTCGAGAAATGATTCTTAAATTCCCTTACCGGCATTGTCCTGGCCAGTGTTGTCTAACTCACCAACACTACTCGACGAATCAATTTGGGGGGCTTCAGATACCTGAGTCGTGATTGCTGGAGGTGATGGAGCGACGGATTTCGTGGCGACATTCTTACCAGTAGTTCTCTTCTTTGCGGATGCTTTTTTTGTCGCCTTAGTAGTCGCTTTCTTTGTTGCAGTTGGCTTTGAAGAACTTTTCCTGGCTGCTTTCTTTACGCTCTTTTTCGCGCCGCCTGAACGTGATCCTGCCGTTGCCGCTGATCTCTTTTTAGCGGTCTTACTTTTTGCAGGTTTCGCGGCTTTCTTCGCGCCTCTTTTGCTAGCTTTCCTCGCGACCATTTCATCCTCCCCTTCTGTAGTTGGAATTTCGGTCAACGTAGCAAATTAACTTCAGAGTAGTATGGACACTCACCATCCGTTTGGGCTAGATTGAATGCCTCCTTCAACAATCTTTTTATGACTTTAACCCGGCGGAAAGGCTGTTCGGATGTTAGACCCACACCGATCACTTGTCTCTCGTTATCTGCCATTGCAACCACTCTTGAGTCAGTTCGTGACAAATAACCAAAATAGAACCACCCCATCACCCCAACGCGATTTGCTGAAAAGTGCCTTTGCAATCGGACGGAAGGCCCTTGTCGTCGACGATGTTTCTGACGTCACCGAGATGCTTTCCGTATTGTTAACTCACGCTGGATACAAAGTGGTGACCGCAGCATCTGCGCGAGCGGCTTTAGAAGCAGCGAGCAAACAGAGCTTTGACGTGATAATCTCTGACATTGGAATGCCTGAGATGAATGGTTATCAACTCGCTCGGGAGTTACGGGTACTGCCAGGTTACGAAACAACACCAATGGTGGCAGTCACCGGATACTCGATGTTCGACGACAAAGAACGTTCGAAGAGCGCCGGTTTTAGTGCCCATCTCACCAAACCAATCGATCCACGCGTTCTACTCGACTTGATCGAAAGACTGTAAGCCCGACTGAAAGAGATACAGTTCGACTGCGTTTGATGAAACCCTCGGTCACACTCTCCCGGCTTAAGTCAGAAACGTCTATTTGCATCCTTCAGTTCCTGATCGG
>QHXL01000199.1:0-319 GCA_003222935.1 Acidobacteriota bacterium | reverse complement strand
CTATCACATCAAGTGGACGCGTGTGCTCTGGGAATCATTAAAGGCCCATTCAACGGTTCCCCCTTTTCCCTGGCTTCCACTCACCACACTTAATCCGAAGCAGTACGTCGATCATCACCTGCTGTTCCACATCTTTCAGATTCCCTTCGCAAGTTTTTCTGATCCACGGCTCGGAGCAAAGATCTCTTCGATAGTGTTTGCCAGCCTCGCGCTCCTTGCGTGTTACTGGCTGCTGATTCGCTATCGCATCAAATACGTATTGGTTTGGCTGGTTGCCTTGCTTTCCTGTTCAGCACCGTTCCTGTTTCGAATGAACATG
>QHXL01000669.1:1048-2207 GCA_003222935.1 Acidobacteriota bacterium | reverse complement strand
TGAAGCAGGTTTTGATTTTCATCTTACGAAGCCGGTGTTGTCAGACAAACTTCGTGAATTGTTGATGCGTTTTGCGCATGAGAAAGTGCGACAATGATTCGGTGATCACCAATATCCTCTTCGATCTCGACGGCACACTTACCCACCCCGCTGAAGCCATAGTTCGTTGTATCCAGTATTCACTTACTACGCTCAATCACGATTGCCCACCGTCTGACGAGTTGACTTGTTACTTATTCAGAGACTCAAGTAAACGTTTTTTGCGAGAATACGTGCATCGTAAATTTCGGCCGTAATTAGAGGGAAAGGTAATGCAATTCAACAACGCGCCAGTCGCCAAAGCGGAAATGCAGATTCGCAAACCAGTCGCAGAAGTCTTTGCGGCCTTTATCGACCCGAACATTACCTCAAAGTTTTGGTTTACGAAGGGAAGTGCGCGCTTGGAAGCAGGGAACCATGTTCAGTGGGACTGGGAGATGTACAGCTTCTCCGTTCAGGTCCACGTGAAGGAGCTCGAACAGAACAAACGGATTCTCGTGGAATGGTCGGCTTACGAAGTACCGACTACGATCGAGTGGATCTTTAAGGAGCTCCCTGACAACACGACGTTTGTCAGTATTACAAACTCGGGCTTCAAGGGTGACGGCGACACAGCAATCAAGCAGGCAACAGATTCGACCGAAGGATTTGCTTTTGTGCTCGCGGGCGCCAAAGCTTTCCTTGAACACAATATTGAGTTGAATCTCGTTCGCGATCGCTTCCCGCAAGGATTACATTAAACTGTATCCTGGCAACGCATGGCCTACCTTTTCGCTATCAACTGGCACGACCTCTTCACTCCTACTCATACGTTGGAAGTTATCCTGCGCGGCTCGGTTACCTACCTTTCAATCTTCCTGCTGATGAGGTTTGGTCTCAAGCGCGAGTCAGGTTCGATCGGGACGGCGGATCTATTGATGGTTGTGATGATTGCCGATGCTGCTCAAAACGCGATGGCCGGTGAATATAAGTCGATCACTGACGGACTTATTCTTGTTGGTACTATTCTATTTTGGAATCACTTTCTGGATTGGCTCAGTTTTCAGTCGACACTCATGCGTCGCATTCTGCAGCCACAGCCGTTGCTGTTGGTAAAGAATGGTCAAATGCAACGTGAGAA
>QHXL01000669.1:0-946 GCA_003222935.1 Acidobacteriota bacterium | reverse complement strand
CAGCCCCGGCGGAATTCCAGCGACGTTTTGTGCGCGAGAACCGTCCGGTAGTTATCACTGGCATTGCCGACCGCTGGAAAGCGATCAAGCGTTGGTCGCCGGAATACTTTCGAGCATCCTTCGCTGACGCGAAAGTAACTTTTACGGCCTGGGAAAGTACAAACCCAGCGAATGATCCAGCTGACTACTACGAAAACCGACGGAGATTGGGAACTCGACTCGGCAAATTCATCGACCTGATGAATACCGGGCAAGACTTTTCGCGAAACTACATTACTCAGTTTCCTGTCTTTCGAGAGATCCCCAGGTTACGTGAAGATTTGGAATCACTTGAAGAGTACATGCGAGTTCCCGCGCCGTTGCGCAGTCGGTTCACGAAAGCGCCAACCATGTGGTTGGGACCCGCGCAACGCCGGTTCATTTCGACGGCGCCGATAATCTGTTAGTGCAAATCTTTGGACGCAAAAAATTAATACTGATTCCGCCGGCAGAGTCTGAGAAACTCTATTATCCTTGTCTTCGGCTGGGCCATGTACATTACAGTCCGGTCGATATTGAGGATCCGGATTTCGTACAATTCCCAAAATTCAAAGATGCGACACTGTTTGAAGTGACGTTAGAGCCTGGCGAGATTTTGTTTATTCCAGTTCGTTGGTGGCATCATGCGAGGTCACTCGAGACAGCAATCTCACTTAATTTCTGGTGGTATTCGATGAGGAGTCTGTTTCGGATGCGCCATCCCTATTTTGTGTTCCATAAGGATCGCGTGACAAAGAAGTTACTTAATGTCCGATAAACTTTAGTTTGTCGTGACTTGAAGAAGGTTAATTCTCGTGGTGACACTATTCGATCTCCTTCATCACCGCAGAGATACAGAGACACATAGATAGCAAAGAAAAAAGCCAGGAGGTTGTTGTGAGTAAGCAAAACGAAAGTCGACAGCTAT
>QHXL01000198.1:21993-24080 GCA_003222935.1 Acidobacteriota bacterium | reverse complement strand
TTTTGGCGAGTGAACAGAGTTTTCTCGGATCCCTGGCGAAGCTCAAAGCCAGACGCCTTCCCATCCGCAATATGGAAAGAAACAGTTATTCCGCCAAGGAACACAGGCCTGAAAGTCGTTTCGTCAACCGCCATCAAACTGATTGGTTCCGTGCCTGTCGGCAGTGCAACAAGTGCACCATCTTGCAAAATAATGTCTGCTTCCATTCCACGGTCGCTTTTGTAATGACCGGTGTAAGTTTCCAGTTTCGAAAGTTCGACTGTAGGAGGTGGCTGCGCGCCCGCGCGTTTCAGCAGTTCGGCAATTTCTTCGTTCGCATTCTCTCCGGAGGAAACAGAAAGTAGTGCTTGAGATAGGGCGAGCTCCGTTAAGCCATCCTGACTCAATGCCTCTTCAACCGCTTTGACATTGCCTTGCTGAATGCCATTCATCAGTTTACCGAAGGCGCTCTCCTCACCGAATGTGATCCAGAACCCATTAAGGTCGCGAATGATAACCTCGCGCATTCCGTAAAAGGTTTCGTGCGGTCCCTCGACGACCTCAACCTTGTCTTTCAGTTGCTCATGGAGCGCGTCGACATCTTTCGTATAAATGTAGAGGTCCACTTCACGTCGTTTTTGAGTACCTGGCCGACCTCCCTGATTAAACATCACCTGCGTTGAGCCAAAAGAGACAATTGCAAAACTGAAACCCTCGCCATCTCGCCCGTACGTGGCGTCCACCGTGAATCCGATTTCACGATAAAACTCGACCGTCGCGGCAACATCAGGCACGTGAATCATCGGTGTTACTCTCTGCTGCATAGTTATCCTCCTCAATTAACTAACAGTGGCCAGAACATTAACAACGGAAGTGCGGTCAGACACAGTAAGAATACATACGTCCATCTATTACCGAAATTAACGCGGTGATTATTCGAAACCCACGAAGGATCCGCGCGATCGAAATAAGCGATGCTTTTCGTCGACCCGTCTGAGTCAACTCCGACACGTTTTTGTTTACCTTCATGCTTGAATAACCTGAACAGGTACCAAAGGGCGATCACAATCCCTGCAAGCGATGAAGTCCATGAGATTGCCCGTGTTAAGACTGACAGATGCGGATAACGTTCCACACTGAAAACGATGGCCTCAAGCGATGAAGAACCTAATTTGACAGCGATAAAGACGCGTAACCAATCAAGTGATGCGAAGGTCAACTTTGAAAGTTTGTCGGTCTCGGCATCTCGGTTAGCGATGGCAGCTTGCCAGACGCCATACTTTGTCAACAAACACAGGGCTTGAAGATCAATCGCCATCAAAGGGAGACGAAAGACAGAGGCAATACTCTTTTGCCCCCACGTTGAAACTTCCCCTCGCAGGTTTAGATACTCGGGAATCCGATCCGGCAAGGACGGATACCAGTAGACTAAGATCAGTATCGGTAACGCGGTACAGGCCAGTACGAAGAGCTCAAACGGTAAGTTGCTCGTCTTGCGAAAGGTACCAGAGGGCGTCATCGCGGATTACACAACCGCTTTGGCTTCACAGAAAGAGAAGCCAATTGCAAAACAACATCCTATTCCTCGGTCGGGATCGTTGTTAATTGTGAAGATTGAAGTAGCCAACGCTCTCTAGATTTGGACCAAACGTGCGTGAACGCGAACGCTCCGCTGGTCTCCTTGTCTTCAACCACAATCGTTCGATCGACTCGACCAGTCACAACCGCGGCCGTTCCAAGGAGCTTAATGGACACCTTTGTCGGCTCATACTTTTGTATTGCCATGCGCTCAGTTTGAAAAAGACCATGTACTCGGCCTTGCCTGCGCTCTTCCCTTCAAAACCTATGTGAACGATATCGTCTGCCAGGAGCGAGGCTAACTGGACGTCATCCTTTTTTAGAAGAGCCGTGTTGAATTGTCGCTCCAGTTGTTTGACCTGTTCGAGGTCGGCCTGCGTCGCGCCCTGTGAATAGCCGAGGAAAAAGCTAGTGACCACGAAACAAATCGAAAGAACACTCATCGAACCCGCCTCCCTAATCGGCACCGAGCGCGGTACCTTTTGACCACGCTTCAGAAACCGCTCGACCCTTTTCCAAATCATCCACCA
>QHXL01000198.1:16873-21948 GCA_003222935.1 Acidobacteriota bacterium | reverse complement strand
TTTTCATGATCGCTGTAGATCACTTCAATGTTCACTCCGGCATCCGCCATCCTTCGCGCAATTGCTCCGAGCTGACCTGGCTGGTCCTGTTTGAGTCGTTGCACCAGGACTTCGCGATCCTCCAGTACTTCAATACCGGCTCCTTCAAGTGCGTTCCGCGCGGCGGAACCATCTGCAAACAGAAAATGCATTATGGCTTCACTGTTGAATAGGAACCCGCCACCACCTTCAACGCTAACTCCGGATCTACCCAACGCTTCACCCATTTCAGCTAACGCTCCGGGTCGGTTCGCCAAACGAATAGCCAGATCACGCATGGGTTCTAATCTCCTTGAAGCAGGGTTATAAGACGGGTTCACAGCGAACGTCCGTTTTCACCGAGTTCGCAATAAAACATTCTTCGTGTGATTCGTGATGGATTGCTTCAATCTCGGAAGCTGAGGGTAGACGGTCACCTGAAAAGATCACATGTGGCCGAAGAGTCACTTTCGTTATGGCGAAACGATTCTCCTCGTTCCTCGACAAGACTGCGACTGCTTCGTCTGAATAACTATCAACTCGAAAGCCTTGCTTTGCCGCTAGTGACAGGAAAAAAAGCATGTGACAACTCGAGAGTGAGGCGACAAAAGCCTCCTCTGGATCGAGAGCGTTTGGATCGGAGTACCCCGGCACAACATGTGGAGACGACGAACCAGGCACGGTCAGGCCGTCAAATACAAGAGTGTGTCCCCTGCTGTATTTGTTATCAACGAAAGTTTGATCGTTGCGCTCCCACTTAACAGTGACTTTATATTCAGACATATCAAAGCGTTCCTGTTTTAATTTTACCGGCAATCGACTTCTCAAAGTAGAGGCTCAATGGGTTTTCTTCGTACTCACCGAAGGGCGGGCGACGCTTGAAGCCGTACGCCTCATAAACTTTTATTGCCTCGGTCTGATAGATGCCGGTCTCCAGTCGTAGTAATGCGAGTTGATTCTCAAGTGCATGTTCACCCAGGTGGTTGAGGATTCCCTTTCCAAGCCCACGGCCACGATAAGCGGGACGCACATACATGCGTTTCACCTCAGCGTAGTCAGCAAACAATTTAATGCCGCCGCACGCTACGGGTTCTCCGTCGTACCTCATGACAAAGAAAACGACATTTTCACGAAGAAGTCGTTCAACACTGAAAGCGTGCCGGCTTTCTGGCGTGTACGGAAGCTCGTTGAGGTAATGATCCAGTTCCGAGATTAGTTGAATCGCGGCGTCAGAATCAGGTCGTTCTTGTTGGATGGAGATTAACGGCAATATCTCTTCTCTTACTCGGCGTGAAGGTAAAAGACTTTACTCGTAATTTTCCACTGGCCGTCGATCTTCAGGAGCGTGAACATGTCGGTGAACTTGTGCCCGGTCCAATTATCGAGTTCAAGTCTGGCGGTCGCGATCGTTTCACAAACATCGATACTCGCAATTCGTGATTGCAAACCTGTAGCAGGTCCATTCCCATCGTTCCAGTCGTAGAGCTGCTGGATGGGACCGCTCAGCAACTCTGGACCGATATAGCCGGAAATCGTCGCATTATGGTGAAATGCGGGTTTCATGTCGTCGCCTTTACCCGAGATACCTCCATCGACGTAGATTTGAATTGTTTTAGCAATCGCTTCTTCTTCAGTTACCTGGACCACACTGCTCATTGGTTTTCTCCTGTTAACATTATGAGTTCGGACACGGTTTTAAAACTATAACCTTTGGCCTTCAAACCTTCTATGATCTTCTTCACAGCCTTCATCGACTCAACTCTACTCTGGTACATCACATGGAGAATGATGATTGAACCCGGCTGTGTTTTCGAAAGCACAAAGTCAGAGATCTTATTGGCGTCTGATGCAATGTCAGGAAACGAATCCGGTTCTACATCCCAGGTGACGCTTTTTCGACCGGTCTTCCATAAGTAGTACGGCAGCGCGAATAGTTTCTTGCCATACGGTGGTCGAAAAGTTATTGGACCTTGATAACCGGTTTCTCTAATCAAGCTATCAGTCGACTCAATTTCCTGTCTGACGAATGAAGGAGTCACAAGTAACATTCGCTGGTGCGAGAATGAGTGGTTGCCCAATTCATGACCGGCCTCGACGATTCGCTTCCCCTCGGGCATGTGGGCCTGCAGCTCGGCGCCGGTTACAAAGAACGTCGCACGAACATGTTCCAGTTCGAGAATCGCCAGGATTTTCGATGTTGGCCCCGGAACTGGACCATCATCGAAAGTCAATGCCACTACTTTCTGTGACGTGTTAACCCGGGGAATGAGTTCACCGAAGAATTGAAAGGTGCGTGAGCGGCTGACCTGCCAGAGTGTCAACACGCAACTCAAAGCGACGAGACTCGCCACTACGAGAAGAAGCTTCTTTTTATTTCGCAGCATCATTCACGTGCAGCAGCATAAACCCAGGCTTTCTTTCCTGATGCAAGAGTTGCTGAGATGCGTTGGTAACCTGCGGGCTCGTAGCCGTCAGCCAGCAAGAGTTCGTCCTCAGTAACGTCAAACACCATTCCTCCTACACGGCTATCTGGCTGACCGTTAAATCTGACAATTGCGTGCAGGCTCTTGCCGCTCTCTCGCACAAATTCGGGATCCTCGACCTCAAATAACGACTCTTCAAATCCAACCAACTCGTCCGCATGGCCGCTTAGCAACCTGCCGAACATAGTTAGTTGAACTTTCTCTTGTCGCAGAGTGCCGTACGAAAACAAGAATGGCATGGTAATGGATGAAGTTTTGAGTGGGATTGGGTTCGCTAATTACCGACTCCAAGTCGTTCCATCAGCAAAGGTGACTGACCAAAGAACGACCTGGAAACCCGTTAACTGACCTGCAGAATCGCTGCGCTCTTCGATCACTTCAGTTCTAATTTCGTGAGGTTCCATTGCGTTGTCAAACTCCGAAGTCAAATTAACATTGTTACTGATAGTAGGACCCTGCGTGCGTAGACCTCGCACTTCATATTTAACAATAGGCTTGTCGCTTATGTTTTCTAGTGTAAACCTGACAGTAGTCGATAGATGAGTACAAGCTGCCTGGTCGACTGCGAGTCGAACGGGACCTTGAGAATGCGATTCTACAGAAACGAGGCCGTAGCAGTTTCTTGAGTTTGCCAGAGGCATGATCACAGTCGTACCTTTCCGGTGTCGTGAAAACATAGCCGTATACATGCTCACACCAATCAGAAATGTTAACAGTGCGACGACTGCTCGAACTGCGTATTTGTTCATGCTCAAACCTCCGGGCAATTGATGCGCCCATTTTAGTACCAACTCAACCGTTCGTACATGAAATCTAAACCGAATTGCTTAGCGTTCCACAGCGTGGCGTTCGGCGAGCATGATGAGCCCAACGACACCGAGAATCATCAATACTGCTGATTCATGAAGCGGCGCTCTGGAGTACGGATTATTCAATACTTGCGGATTGCTTGAGTTTCGGATTTTCGGCCCACGCGCGAGCCGAGACAAACGAAACCTTGTCGTAGACCAGTACGATCGTGCCGAGAGGTAATAGTTTGCTTACTTCGCGGGCGGCGAAAAGAGGTATACGAATACAACCGTGACTTTCCGGTTGCACAGGCACTTTGCGACTTCCATGAATCGCCACACCGCCACTGATGTAGTTTGGATAATACATCCGTCCGATCGGACCGGTTTCCCAACCAGCGATCTTGTCGTAAACAATGAACCGCCCGCGCGGGGTGTACGCTACGCTTGTTTGACCATCGTCGATGAATTCTTCACCGCTGCCTGTTGAGACCGGAAAGACGCGCACTTCATCTTGCTTGTTAATGAGTAAAAGCACTTGCCGATCTAAATCGATCTCGACGTGCTCATAACCAGGATCGCGTGGTTTAGGCATAACCGCGATTCGAATCGCCTCAAGCTCGGCGAGAGACAGCAATCCGCTGGTGGGCCGGCCTTCCCATTTCTGAAAGGTGATGAGAGCTGACCTGGTCTCAGCATCAAATACTCCATCGACTCGACCAGTCCAGTAGCCTATTTGAGAAAGAAGTCGTTCAGCTTCTTTAATTTGTATTCGAGCTAAACGTTGTTCTTGTGAGTTGACGGTTGAAAAGACGGAGATCAGCAACAGGCAAACGGCGAGTGCTTTAACTGTAAGGCTTCGGGAAACCATTCTTCACTCGAACCAATAAGCCGTGACGGAAATTATAGTCAAGGCACATTTGCTCACTTGCCGATTCGATAGAGGTGCGATTCGCTGCGAATGAAGATCGAACCTCCCGCAACCGCCATTGAGGCGAGAGTCCGGCCATCCAATTGATTTGTTGCGAGGTGTTTGAGTTGAGTTCCCGGTGCCAACACTACCGACTCACCTTCTTCACTAAGGAAGTAGATCCGACCGTCGGCAAAAATCGGTGAAGCTGAGTGGTTGCCACCAAGTCGGACCCGCCAGAGTTCCTTACCTGTTTTTGCGTCGACACAAGTAGCAATACCGTTGTCAGTTACCAGGTACAGCTCGTTGCCGACCAGCAATGGCGAAGGAGTTAGAGGCACCCCGCGATCGAGCTTCCAGGCAACTTTCGATTTTGTGACGTCGCCTTTGCCATCCAGTCGAACTGCGATAAGACTCGGCTGCTGGAAACCCGTGCAGATGAAGACTAAGCCATCGCCATAGACGGGTCTCGGAACATTGGAGAACCCCTCTCCATATGTAACTTGCCAAAGCTCCTTGCCGTTTTGTGGGTCATAAGCGATAGAGCGAAACGCGCCCGGGCTAATGATTTGGTCCCCGGTCGGCTGCTTAACGATTAGCGGAGTCGTGTACGCTTGATACCCTTCACGCGATTTCTTCCATTTAACTTTGCCCGTCAGCTTGTCGAGCGCAACCACAAACTGAACATCATTTCCGTCGCAACTCAGTATCAACAGATCTCCATACAAGACAGGCGAGCCACCGGTGCCATGCTGACCGTTGTCGTATTCGAGTCGAGTCTTCCAAACAATCTCGCCATTCTGCGTGATACAGGCAGTTCCGAACGCGCCAAAATGCACGTAGACATGGTCACCTTCCAAGATTGGCGTCGGTGAA
>QHXL01000198.1:11127-16812 GCA_003222935.1 Acidobacteriota bacterium | reverse complement strand
ATTTGAGTCGGAAGATTTCCACATTGACAAGGATCGCGCCGCTGTTTCGATCAATTGCGATTGCCCGAAGTGAGCTTCCCTCGTCGGTAGCTGTTGTGAGCCAGATTCGATCGCCCTGGACCACTGGCGATGACCAGCCTTTGCCGGGAATAGGAATCTTCCAGCGAACGTTTGTAGTCTCGCTCCAGTTCAGCGGCAAGCCTGTCTCGTCTGAGACGCCTTGACCTGTTGGCCCACGAAACTGCGGCCAATCGGACGGCGGAAGAAGAAGGGTGAGAAGTAATAGAAGAGCGGTCATTGAAGCGTAATAGATTTCAAACTGTTTGTAGTGAAGATCAGGTTGGAGTTCATTACTCCGAAGGCGGCGCTAATTCTGCGCCTCCTTAGCTCGTTTCGTCCACTGCCAAAGACCACCGGTAATCTCAACAGGCAAACGATGTCCTAGCTGCCGCGCGATCATAACAATTTGCCCCCGGTGATGACCTTCATGCGCTACGAAATATGTCAGCACATGTCCAACATCGAGTGGGAGGTTGCGCCACACGTACGAGGATGACACCGGTAACACACCGCCTCGTTCGCAGCCTAACATCAGCAGCGTGGATATGCCGCGACTACTGTGGGCCAGTGCGCGCGTCAACTCCTTTTGCCCGATCTTGTGTCTGTTTACGGCGCGAGGTACTGCAATACCAAACTCTTTTCCCAACGTCTTGATCCACATGCACCGGGCATTATGGATATGGCCGGCAATCATCCGAACTGTTTTTCGTGGAGCGCCAGGTACGGGAGCTTCCCATACCTCGCGAGGTAGGTTTTCAACCAGGAAGGCCGTGACACGATTGTTGGTGCGCCACGCGTCGAGGATCATATCCGACGGTTCAAGAGCTGCAGGCATAACAACTCTACTCGACGTCATTGACGTGAGGGCAAATCACTAAGGATCGGGGCGATCTCCTGAGGGATGGTTACGCCGTTCACTTCATAAAAGTGTTTCACCGAGCGCAGGGCGCTTTGCGACTCGGGAACGCTCTGGAGAGAAGTATTCTGGTGAATGGCAAGGACGGCACCTGGTAAATTCGATTCGATGCGTTTTGATAACTCGACTTGTCTGTTCGCGCGCAACTCGCTTGCGAGGAATGCTTGCTCAATCACCCCCGTGGCATATGAGCGTGCGTACTGCTGTTGATTCATCCGCCCTAAACACAAGAAGCTCACTGCAGCCCCGATAAGTAAACCCACTCCAAAAATCACAGCTGTTTTGAGTTTCGTTCTCATCGCGAATACTCCCAAGACATTATCCACAGATTACGCCGAATACACAGATTGCCTGAAAGGATACTTCAAGTGTTCCTTCCAACAACATCTGTGTGATCTGCGAAATCTGCGGATGGTCTTTTTGTCGATCTAACCCTTGTTACGGATCGAGTAAAGACGATGCTCCGTCCGAATCAGTAGACGTTCTCCCACCAAAGCCGGCGATGCCTGGGCCATGTCGTCCAATTCATTCACGTGCAATAGCTTAAACTCGTCACCTGTCGAAATCACGTATGTCTGACCTTCCTCACTCAGGCAGAACAGCTTGCCGTTGTAGGCCCAGGGGGAAGTAGTGAATGCCGTGGCCGTTGGATCAATTCGTGTTTTGTAGGTCTGTTTCCCGGTCTTGGCGTCAAACCTGTTTAAGATTCCCGTCTCACTTAATGTGTAGATGGCACCATTGTAAGCAAGAGATGAAGGAAGATAAGTCCCAGCACGCGGTTGCGACCACGCGACATAGTCGTTCGATGTCTCGTCCTTCTGTAACGAGATGTCGCCGGAAGCGCCCGGACGAAGCGCAAACAAGGGCCGTCCTCGACCGGCGTTGATATAAAGCAGGCCTTCATAAGCGAAAGGGGTTGGAATTGGCGTCAGCGCCATCCCGGACAACCGCCACAACTCCTTCCCGTTCAAGTCGTAACTAACGGCCTCTCCTGGTCCAACTGTCACGATCTCCGTTCGCATTGCGTGTTGCCAGACAAACGGAGTGGCCCATCCCGATCGTGTTACCGGTTGACTCTTGCCACCAAGATTTCGATAGGTGCGCCAAACCTGTTTGCCCGATCTCTTGTCCAGGGCCGCGATATATTGCTGCTTTTCATTGTCACTAAGAATAACGAGGAGATTGTTTACCAGTGCCGGTGAACTGCCCGTACCAAAGTCCAGGTAGATGGGATTAGCCGGAACGGGAGTATTCCATGCAACCTTGCCCTTACCATCAAACGCCCACACCCCAAGATTCGCTACGTAGACGTATATGAACTTCCCGTCAGTCACAGGACTCTCAGAAATAAAGCTGTTCTTTCGATGGCGGCCGCCAGGCGGATGCCCGGTAAAGAACTCCTTCTGCCATTCCACCTTCCCACTTTTCAGATCGAGGCAATAAAGGATGTAATGAAGTGTCACCTCGTTAGGTAACTCGATGTCACGCTCAGTAATACGTTTTATGATCTCCGCCATCGGTAGTCCCTGCTTTTGCAGTTCGGCAGCGTACTCGTTGCTGTACTCCGTTCCGATCTGCGGTGGTTTCGACTTCCCTTCCGTCGTTACGGTGGTCACATAAACTTTGCCACCACTGACGATGGGCGAAGACCATCCACGTCCCGGGATCTCCAGCGACCATTCAACGTTATCGGTTTTAGACCATCGTTCCGCCAGTTTTGCATGAGTTCCGACTGGATTTGAATCAGGGCCGCGGAACTGTGGCCAGGCGAGGTCCTGACCATGAACCGTGAGACTGACAAACAAAAGCGCAGACGCTACGAGAGTGCGTAGCGCAAATTGGGAGATCTTCTGTATCGATTGCTGGTTCTTCATGTTGGCTGAGTGTTTCCCTTTATGAGTTTTAGTAGGTTCGGAAGGTCCAAATGTCCGATATGCGTCTGTCTTGTCGTAATGTTCTTTACGCGCCCTCTTCGACCTCACGACAAGACAAAACGCATATCGGACATCAAACGGCGGAGTTCCGACGCCAAAGCGCTGCGCTTATACAACTAAGCATGAGTTCCGTAAAGAATCATGTGACGAAACGGATTAACATGTTTTTGGACAGGCCCTGACTTAGGCGAATCCTTAATTATCAAGACGACTTTTTTCAAACTCGATGACATGTCATACGCAAGATCTGTGTTCCGAAGTTTCAATCAGCCTTTATTATTCCAGCGCTTTACTCAACGCCGCTCGCGCAAGTAGACGCGTCGAGTCCAGCGTCGGTAGAGGACAATCGTCGGGACGTACGATCAGTGGAATTTCTGTGCAGCCAAGAACTACTGCATCACATCCACGTTTCTTGAGCTTCGCGGTTACTTCATTAAAGTACAAGCGAGACGATTCCGGGAACACCCCGTTCACTAACTCATCGAAGATAATTTCGTTGATTCTAGTCCTTTCTGTCTCGTCAGGTATTGAGCTCCGTATGCCAAAACTTTCCAGGGCCTCGGGATAGACACTACTCTCCGTCAAATACTTCGTACCCAGGATCCCGAGGTGCTGATGATTCAACCGGCGCGCCTCCTCAGCAACCGCGACCGCAATATGTATCCACGGTATAGGTGACTTCGGGATTAAGTATTTGAAAGCCTGGTGGTAAGTGTTGTCAGGACAGATCGCGAAGTCGGCTCCGACACCTGCCAGCTTTTGAGTTGATGCCAGCAGTATTTCGCCTAAACCTTCCCAATCGTCGGCACGAACGTAATTCATATGTTCGGCGAGGGGAACGGAGTTCATCGTGATCTGTGGATGATTATGCTCACCCATCCGGGCCGGCGCTTCCAGACAGATCGTGCGATAACACAACGCCGCCCCTTCTGCACTGCCTGCAACTATTCCAATATGCTTCGTCACTTTTGTCTTCTCACCGCTGAGGGACGTAGGGTCAGTACCGTAACGGATTCACGTTCCTCAGTGAAAAATACTTTTATTGTTGGTAATGGATAACTTCAACTCATCTGGTATCGGAATGTTTCCACTAGCGAATGACGTTCTTGTCTGGCTTTCTTTCTTAAATTGAGTTCGCGCCTGTTCCCCTTCGAATTGAATTGAATCATTCGAACCGCTGATCGTGATGCTCGCCAGATCAAAATTGATCCGCGTTGTCTTGATAATTCGTAATTCGATCTAATAAAAGAACTTCACAGGGAGACACATTCACTATCAAGCTACCTGTCATCTTGTCGAAGACATAGTCGTCCTTTTGCAGTTGGCGCCAGCGATATTCCGACTCCTGAAATTCATCATGATCCATCCGAGGCAACGATTGGATCGGCAGCAAGCTCGTCCGAACCAGTTTTCCAAACCAACCCGTTCGGTACGACCAGAGTGCCCGCAAGAAGATCGCCAATTCGCTGCTTTCGTTCACTTGCAATGATCACCAGGCCGGCAGGAAGTCCTCCCAGTAAAAGAGGGTTAACTTCAACAATCCGAAGTGCACTTCTAATGAGAGCCGCTTTCCAACCGCACAAAGTTCCATCAAGTTTGCGAACGATGAGTCCTTGAAAGAATTTGCCAAACGTTCTGGACCAGAGGCCTTCGAGAACCACGAAGTACGCGAGGTAAATTAGAAAGAACAGTACCGCCTTCACCAGCGGCAAGCTCTCTGGCACGAACGCAACGGCTAACATCATCAGTGCAAAAGCTATGAGATGGTCGATAAAGACTGCTATGAGACGTGCCTTGGATGCGTCACCAATTGTCCTCATGGTCCTCCTAACCCTGTTACTTGGGAATGTTCGGCTTCGATGCCGATGTTGTAGTTTTTCATTTTCTCATTGCACGTAACCCGGCCAGCCACGCGGTTAAATAGAAAACGACTCGCACCCAGTTCAGCCTCACCCACCAATTGGTTAGACTTGCGATCTGTTCACCGTTGAGTCCGGCGCCACCTCTACCCAGGATGATGATGTTTGGTACGAACCAGGCAAACGTGCTGATAACTACGACGAGCGCGAGAACGGCGGCCGTTATCCGCCACTTGCGATGTTCAGTCGTCGTCCTGAAGCCGGAAAGGAGAACTGCGATCGACATTAGCCCGGTCAACGGAGTGCAGAACATCCAAAACCTACCGCCGGCGTTAAGGGCAAATTGGGGATATGAAATATTGTGCTGATGATAGGCAACGACGGAATCCGGTGGCGCAAGTGTCCACAACGGCAAGACGACTAAGGTTTCATACAACCCCGCGCCAATCTCAATTCCAAGAACGATGACAAAGAGCCACAGACAAATTTCCGCTATCGAAAATCTTTGACGCATCCAGTATTGCCTTTCTTCAGGTGCCCGAACGCCTGGCTGCTGGGAGCTAACCAAAAAAACAACCGTTAGAATCTAGATCGATTTCCCGGACCACCGCTTCCAGTGTCGAAAACACATGTGGTTCATAGGGCCACCACTTTCCACTTGCTCGGACCCAATAAAGCCGCCATTCGTTTCGAACTCGCACATATCGCAGCTTAGCGATTTCGAGAGAGATCCAATCGGCTGAGCTCTTAACCAACCGCTCTTCGAGGATAACGACCTCGTTATTTGTGATCGCGTAGATAAGGCGAAGCTGGTCTCTAACTCGAAGAGAAATGCGGCGTTCGCAATACTGGCCGATTACTTTGTCGATTAACTGTATTTCGAGGTTAGTGAACATCGACGGATTACTCGGAGCAG
>QHXL01000198.1:10662-11108 GCA_003222935.1 Acidobacteriota bacterium | reverse complement strand
CGAGCTTGGCTGTTCACTGTCTTCCTGGACCAGCGTCACAACGATATTGTAGGTAGCTAACTCTTTGCTGTCCTGGTATTGCCTGGAACCTAACTTGGCAACTCGTAGATTTAGTTCAGAGTCACTCGATACCTTACCGAAGTAAAAACATCCTCTCTCATTTGTCTCAGTCTTTACTCCATTTAGTTCAACTGTGGCGTGCCCGAGGGGTCTATGCTGCGAGTCGAAAACATGGCCGGCAACTAAAAGTTCACTGTGGCAAGATGCCAAACAGAAGACGCCGCCGGCCACGATGGCGAGCATGAGATTGCGATGACGATAGTTCATTGAAGTAAGACCCGCTAAGAACTTGTTGTAGGTGCCAGCCATGCCCGACCTTTAGCCAGATCTAAAGTTAGATCCCATTTCAACATGAACCGTGTGCCAATGTTACCGTCCATGATGAG
>QHXL01000198.1:7197-10598 GCA_003222935.1 Acidobacteriota bacterium | reverse complement strand
GTGGTTCCTTCTTGCTCGGATCCAGTTTCAATAACGCGGCCAAATGTTTTCCAATGACAGTCGCTCCGCCGTTACCGGAGTCGAGTTCCATCCAGGCCATCCCTTCAGGAGTGGGTACCGCGACCTCGACAGCGAGCGCAATTCCGCCGGCTTCACGCACGAGTCTGATAGGTACTTCTTTGCTTATCTTTGTGCGTGCCGCAAGACTCGCAGCGCTCTCCACGATCAGAGTCTTCTGCGTCAAGCTCAACGTAATAGCCCGCCCCGCCAGTACATCCAGGCCGATCGATCCGTCGATTCGCGGAACGTTCGGCGGCATAAATTTCATCAGGTCGTAGACACCGAAAATAGGCGCAGCAAAATGTTGATCTTGAATATCAAATGCGAAGCCATCGCACCTGGGCATGTCCAGTCGTTGCCCGGTTAACATGAAGCCGGTGATTTGTCCCCACGGTTTGCAACCGACTGACTGTGCGAATGAAGGACTCAGGTAAGAAACGCCGCCGCCGGTGTCAAAGATAAACAAACCTTCGTGATCTTTAACCCTGGCGCGCACCGTCATCATCGCCGTGCCGCCTGGGTGCGGAATAAGTTCAATAACAGCCAATGGCCCCGACTTGTTTGAAGCGAAACTCTTTGTGGTGCATAAACCGAACGTCAGACAGATCAGAACCAAAACCAGAACGTAACGAACCATTTCTCAGTAACCCTCCCCTTATTCGTTTTTTTGTATCTTACCTAAAACGATGAAGACGGCAACGGAACGCGCTGCCTAGTGAACGTGTTTGGGCCGGAGGCCGACCGTGGGGTAGCGAGGCTTTTGCCTACGTGTTCTGCACAAGAAAAGACTTTGAGGACAAAAGCTTCCTCCTTTTCGGGTACGGGCAAAAGTCATCAAAAAAGAAGATTCCGTCGTTCTAAATATAGGCATTTGGCCGAACCCTTGCTAGAATGAACGCGAAGCTCCTCGGTGAATTAACCAGACGGTCGTGCGCAGCGCGCGACTTACAACTAACTCAGCCCCCGACAATTAAGTCCCCGTATCTTCGAGTCAGCCAAATGCCCCGACAGCATTATGGAGGTGGTGGCGACTTTGCTCACGCAAGAAAAAAAGAATTTGAAGGTTGGTGGAATATAAGTTGCCGCAGTGTCTGCATCCGCGCCGATGAAGAAGATTGTGATTGGGAATCGAACAAAACTCTGACGGCCGTTGCTAGTTTGTGCACGAAACAGCGCCACACTAAGCAATCAGAGAAAAGGAAAACATGAAAGCATTACTGCTAATCCTCATCTGCTCCATTTCAGTTTTCGCCGATGGCATTAACAAGCCGAAGCCAAAGCCGAAACGCAAGGTTCACAAGGTTCAAGGGATAAAGATTGAAAACACTCCGAAAATGAAGCCTATCAAGCCGCCGGAAATGTTGACCACCAAATACGACGAGTTGCTCAACTATCCCTTTCTGAGACCAATGCTGCCACTAAATGAGATCCCGCCGATAAGGCCAGAGATACTCACGACATCAGATGTGGCTGTGTATCCATTCGAGGAAACTCACAGACCCAAGCTCTGGTTTCTGTTGATCGGAGCGGCAGCGATTCCTTTCCTCATTCCACACGATAGCGATACCCCACCCCCAATCGTTACTGGACCAACTCCAGGAGTAGTTCCGGTTATCAATCCAACAACTGGTCCAAGTCCAAGTCCAACTCCAGATTCAAGTCCAGGTCCAGGTCCAGGCCCGAAAGAAATCACGGAGGTACCCGAACCTACGTCAGTTGTTTTGTTTGTAACCGGAATGGCGATGATCTTTAGGAAAAAAGTAAGGTCAGCGGCGAACCGCCTAAGAACGAAACGATAGCTTTCAAGATCGACGACTAATGCCTAAATCGGGTCGGTGATTCAGTTCCGCGCGTTTCACCGTTTCACATCGTAGCGTCCGTCGAGAATAGCCACCTAACCCGGATGTACGAGTTTTGCCCTTCGGAGCGGTGTCTACGCAAGTTGTGAAGTATTGGTCACTTCTCACCGGACGATGAGTTTGGGTTTCCAGCCTGCCAGTACGAACTCCGGTCGACTGTAATCAGCAATCAATTTCGCATCCTTGATCTTGTCGAGTTGTCGCGACCACGTGACCCTTTTACTCACGTCAACTGGCGACCCATCCGCGTTAAGGCTGTTGTATTCCCAGAAGCGAACGTTGCCACCCTTATCGGCATTTCCCCAGCCTTCGGGGGCGATGTTGGTTAGTTTGGCGTTGAGTAGTACGACCTCCGCATGAGGGTAACTGAAGGCTTCGTTCTGGGGAGACCGAGCGAGCGTCGTTGGCCCTCTGGTTCCGATAAAGCTGCTGTCCTTAAAAACATTACCATGGACTTCCTTGGGATTGCGTGGCCACATCATTACGCTGTTCGATTTGATGGTGCAGCGTTCACAGAACAACGTACCGCGGCCAAGAATCGTATCTCCTCCACCAAGTATCGTGCTGTCGACCATGTAGATACGTCCATTTGCTTGTAGTGCATCACCACTGCCAATCACCGTTGTGTGGGAGAGAATATTGCGATCGCCGGTAATCAAAAGCCCTTCGGCCTGGCCGAACGCCGTGGTCTGCAACGTCATGTTAACGATATGGATGTCGTTGCAATTGTCGATCGTCACTGCTGCGCGACGCGAAGGAAAGGTGCCCGGCTCAGGGTTTGTGCGAATGTTTGCCGGATGCGGATTGAAAACCTCGTTGTTCTTATAGCGGAGAATGGTCTTTTCCTGGCTCTCGCCCAAAAGTGTGACATTGTCCTTGTTGCGGGCGTACACGATCTCTTCGTAGATACCGTTGCGCACTTTTATCGTGATTCGTTTCTTCGAATTATCAGGCACGAAATCCAGCGCGCCTTGCACGGTGTTGAAATCCCCGGTGCCGTCGGCACTAACAGTTACGAACGTGCTGTTCGGACGAGGCGCCTTCCACTTTGGTTTGGTACTGAAGCGCCAACTCTTGTCGCTGACACCTGCGAAACCACTAGTTCCAACGCTCAGAACGTCCGCGTCGACCTGGACGTAATAGCTCTTCCCATACTCAAGCAGATCGTGATGCGGATGGATCGTCGCCGTGGTCCCGTTGACAGTGATTGGATAGAAGTGAAACCCGTCAGTGAAGCCGCCGATGATCGTGAGTTGATACTCGCTCGAGGTCGGCACCGCGCCAGCCGATGGCGTTCCGGGTTTCGTATTCGCATTTGTCGGCCGCGACGTTCGGTCGTACGGATACGGGAAGCCCAGGTACTTCTTCGCTCGCACCGCGGGATCGACGGGTCTGGTTGGCCCAGCTGGAATACTCATGTCCAGCGAATCGACAAGACGATCGTCAGCGGCGTCGTAGATTCGGATCTTTCCGGACGAGCCA
>QHXL01000198.1:1578-7118 GCA_003222935.1 Acidobacteriota bacterium | reverse complement strand
AAACAGAACCGGCGCGGTCAGATCTGGCAGCATTGATCTCTTTGCTTCAACGCCAACACCGCTCGCCAGAACCCAAAAGATCATGATCACCAAACCCGTTAGGATAAAAACCGGGTAGCCGCAATTTCTTAATGTCGTCAGAAACTTTTTCATAGGTTTAGTCTACCAGTGTCACCACTTGGCCGACGCGAAGTTCACCCGCCTGGACCACCGTGCAATACACGCCGGCCATGTTCTCATTCAGACGAACAACGGTCTTCATTACTTCAGAATCTCGCTCGACTGTATCCGGATCAAAGTTAACCATAACGCATCGTTCATCTCTCATCGTAACCCTGACGGCTGCCGCGCTGTTCCCTTCCCCAAAGATCAACGTGTGGCCCACCCATCTGTCTTCCGCAAACGGCTCAGCGCTCTCGCTTTCGATCACAATATTCGGTCGAAACCTACGAAGGTCGATGTCACGACCTGACTCGCGCTCGATGCCTTGTACTGTCCCGAGGTTGATTATCGAAATATGACCTTCGTCGAAGATGCCATGCTTGAGGTTCATTAATTCGACCTCACTTCCATGCCTTCTCGAGATTTCCTTTCGAAGTTCGTCACTCCGGAGTTCATAGTCGTTTCCCTCCGGTGTACGAACGTGAGTTGGTGTCGAGTCGACATTAGTATCAAAGCTAACTGGTTTATAGATGAGCAATTCAGGTACTTTGCTCGCGGTCAGCCACGGGAAGCCGCTCTCGTCAGCAAGTCGCCGAAAAGCAAACCGGCGATCTCCTTCGACGCCATGCCAACCTAGCGCTGCAGCCTCCAGTGCTTGACCGGCCATCGACTTAACCGGATAGCGATAGATCCCACTAACTCGTCCAACTTCCATATGACTCCCGGTGTAAAGGTCATCCACAGATTACGGGGATTACTCAGATTTGAGGACCATCTGATTTTCACGTCAACAACTTTAGTCGCCGGGCTCAAGCCACACTAACGTCACATCTGCTTCCGCGACCTTTTTCCCGTTCAGGTATTTCGAGACATGTCCTTGTAGTTTTAGGAAGTCGTCGTCGGTCGGACCACCTTTCAAAACCTTTCCGCTAAACTGAAAGCTGACGCCACCGACTGCAAGTGACTCGAAAGTAAGTGAGTCGCTTTCCATCAAAGCCTTCTTTAGCTTGTAGGTGCGCCTTCTTTTTCCCTGCACCTCGCCCTTAAGGTTAGTGGGTGAGTCGGCGATCATCCGCTTTCCGTCCGACGCTAGTTTGAAAGACCCACCCTCAAGATATAAGTAGTCGAAGTCTGCAAACGCTGGAGGTACTTTGCCGTCAATAAAGAAACGACCATCACCAAAACTCCAGGTTTGATTAGCCGGCTGTTGTTGAGTTCTTTTGCTAACTGCTACGGAGACGAGTCGCGCTTCTACCACTTGTGCTACAAAGGTGAACATCAATGACACTATTACCGCGGGAATACTCGTGTATTTGATCTTCCTCATCTGACCTCCTTGATACGGCACTGATCTATAGCCCCACTCTTTTCGCGGTGAACGGTCAGCCCGCAGTCTAAATCCAACCGAGTTGCTTCAGGGCCAATCCAGAATTCCAGATCTTGGTCATGTGCCGAATTTTATCGCCTTCGAAATCCATCACATAGACATAATCAGTCTTCACACTCTTGCCGGTCGGTGGAAGCGGGCCTCCCTCTCCCGTATGAGTACCGTAACGCTCTTTCGCTCATCATCAGTAGCAAATGCTCGGATCTCGTATCGTGCGTCGGGAACAAACGTGAGTAAGCCCTTCATCCAATCCGTGTACTGCTCCAGGTTGCTGACGTCTGCGAGTGGCTCAGCTTGCGCAGAAAAAGTAGCATCCGAATGGCAGTAGGCTTTGCATTCGTTCCATCCCTTTCCTGCTTCACACGCCACAAAGAATTTCATTGCGGTTTCGTTGATCGACATTATTAGTCTCCTCCACTTTGACGTTAACGTAAAATGAAATTTCTATTGCCATACCGGTTAGATGTGCAAATACAGTGCCTGGAACCTCTCATAGAACATGACCGCGACTTCGATCATGTTGTCGTAGGACTCTTCTCTCATTGCTATCGTAAAGACAGTCAGCCAACCCTTCTCTCCGATGGGATGACCTACGCGCTTCCCGAATCGTACGTCCAAAGCGTGTTGTAAGAGTCTGTCACGAATCTCTCGACTCAATACGCTATTTACGAAGTCAGCGTCAGATGCGCTTACGACGTACTTACCCTTGAATCTTTCGTCCGATACATCTACTCGGTCGGATAACAATCTCGGTTTCAACAATACATCATCGGAGTCGACTAAAATTTTAAAGCTCTTGTCGGCGAAGAGCGGCGACCTAAAGCGGGCATAGATGTATTCACTATCTTCGTGGCCCGGGACCGGTGCTTTAGAAACTTCAATACTGGTCTCCTTATAGGGCGTGGTTAGCACCGCTGTCCGACCGGTCACATCGACGCTGCCACCATGCTTCACTGCCTGTTTCTCGAGGCAGGTCTTCACCCAATCCTCAAACTCGCGTTCAGCGGGTCCGTTGATACGGCCAATGATCCACCAGCCTAAGAGAATGACCAGAACTATGACGACCGCGATGAGCCAAGCGTCCATGGCGAGATCACAATTATGTTGCGCCGCGTCTTACTCTTTGCTAACGACCGGACTGCCTTGTGGAACCCAGATGGCGACAATGGCACCCGTCGTTTGGTCAACAATCTGCGCCGTCACTCGCACATCCTGACTGTTGCTCAACATAGCGGCTCGAACTCCAAATGAATTGTTTGGAATATCTATCGTAGCGGTTTCACCTTGTGTCAAAGTCGTGGGTGGCGACGTGATTTGGAGTGAGATTGAGTGCTTGCAAACTCCAGCGTTGCAAGGCCCCTGTGAGTATTGAATCCGCCTGAAGCGAAGCGTGATTGCGTCATCCTGATCGACGCCGTCTCCCGAGATGCGCAGGATCTGATTGGGACCGAGTGTTACCATTCCTGTATCAAACACGAACCCTCTTTTCTGTTGTCCAGATCCAGTTACCGCGAGACAGGTCGATAACAATAAGGCACCAAATAAGAGTCGAATTCCGATGCGATGCTCCATATCTTCTCCTGAAACTGATCGATTTTCCGTGACTGCAGTAAAGCGAAGGCGGCGGATTCTATCACTCACAACGCGCTGTAAGGAATGGAAAACGGGGTACATGCCTTTGTCAGGTATACGGTTCAGATCGACGCGAACAGGCGTGTAAGGATTGGCTTTGGAAAGTCTCAATTGCCTCACCGTCACATTTCTCTCAATCGCGGTGTTAGTAGAGTGGGCCCTATCAAATCACTTCAGCAACAAGAGGTAGCAGACGACGTCACATGGAAACCTTACTGAAAGACATTCGATATGCGATTCGTGGGTTACGTAAACGCCCAGGCTTCACTTTCGTTGCGATCATCACACTCGCACTTGGCATCGGGGCCAACACGGCGATTTTCAGTGTTGTCAATGCAGTTCTGCTAAAACCGCTCGCCTTCAAGGACCCCAATCGCCTGGTAATTGTTTGGGAAGACGCGGCATTTGCGGGTTTTCCGCGTAACACACCAGCGCCGGCAAACTACTTCGATTGGAAATCACAGAACCGTTCGTTTGAAGACATGGCCGCGACGGCTAGCACGAGCTTTAACTTGATCGGCGATGGTGAGCCGGAACGAGTTGCAGCTCACCAGGTGAGTGCAAATTTCTTCCCACTGCTGGGTGTTCAACCTTTACTTGGCCGGACGTTCCTACCGGAAGAAGATCGTTACGGCGGCAACAAAGTAGCCCTGCTGAGCTACCAACTTTGGCAAACGAGATACGGTGGCGCGGCTGACGTCGTAAATCGAAACATCCAGTTGAATGGCGAGAAATGGACAGTAGTCGGCGTTATGCCTGCTGGTTTTCAATTCATGGACAAGGAAGTACGACTGTGGGTACCGCTCGCCTTAGATCAAGAAGAACAAGCAAACCGTGGGGGTCATTACTTGAACGTGGTTGCGCGACTCAAACCTGACGTTAGCGTCGCCCAGGCCCAGGCGGACATGTCGGCGTTAATGGCCAACATGGCCCACGATCACCCGGATCAAATGTTTGAGGGAAAACTCGGTGCTGTTGTGTTGTCGTTGCGTGAACAACTGGTTGGAGAATCTCGTCGACCTTTGCTTGTCCTGTTAGTTGCGGTCGCGTTTGTGCTTTTGATTGCCTGCGCAAACCTTGCCGGTTTGTTGCTTGCACGCGCAGTTAGCCGCCGCCGCGAAATTGCGTTGCGTGTCGCACTGGGTGCAAGTCGATTGCGAGTCGTTCGGCAACTGCTTACCGAGAGTCTGTTGCTTGCGACTGCGGGCGGGTTGTTAGGCGCCATTCTGGCGTGGTGGAGTTTTGGCTTTTTACAAAGGCTTATTCCCGAAACTTTATCCGTCTCCACCAACCTTCATCTCGATTTTAAGGTTTTATTGTTTGCCTTCTTGATTTCACTTACGACAGGTGTCGTGTTCGGTCTGGTTCCCTCGCTTCAGTCGGCCAAAGTCGATCTAAACGAAACTCTGAAACAGAGCAGCTCACGCGCTACGCCGACCGGACGTTTGCGCAGCGGCATGATTGTGTTTGAAGTCGCCTTATCGATTGTGCTGTTGGTAGGTGCCGGACTACTCATACAAACGCTGTTTCACCTGTTCAATCAGTATTCCGAAATATAAAGAGCCGGCAAAACGAGCTGCGTTCTATGAACAGGTGCTCGATCGAGTGGACCATCTGCCTGGTGTCGTTTCCGCCGGGTATACCACGTCAGTGCCTTTGTCGTGGAAAGGTGGAACGACAGGGATCTATCCGGAAGGTTTGAAAGATCCGATCCCCGGAATGGCCTTCGACGCTTGTCATCGTCAGGTGAGTAGCGACTATTTGCAGACGATGAAGATCCCACTGAGGCACGGTCGTTACTTAACCCCGCAAGACAACGAACAATCAGTTCCAGTTGCTGTAATAAATGAAACCATGGCTCGGCAGTACTGGCCCGGTCAATCGGCGTTAGGTCGTCGTTTCAAACTGGGCGACCCGAATGAAGGCCTACCCTGGGTTGAGATTGTTGGTATCGTAGGCGACGTTCGTCAGATGGGACTCGACGAAGCGGTGAAGGCTGAGATGTATCTGCCTTATCAACAGGTCAAACAACATACATGGTTTATTCCTCGTGACCTTGCAATTCGCACGACAGGGGAAAGTTCGACTCTGGTTGGAGCAATTCGTCAGGCAATACGTGACGTCGATCCTGACCAACCGATTTCCAACGTTGCAACGATGTCTGAATTGCTCGGTGAGGAAGCAGGTCAGCGACGCCTGGGAATGATCATGCTGGCTGCGTTTTCACTTTTGGCTTTGCTGCTTGCTGCGATCGGTATCTACGGAGTACTCGCATACTTCGTCACTCAACATACAAACGAGATTGGTGTACGGATCGCATTAGGAGCAACTCCAGGAAGTATTCTGTTGATGATTGTGA
>QHXL01000198.1:0-1460 GCA_003222935.1 Acidobacteriota bacterium | reverse complement strand
GCAATCCCTGCACGTCGCGCAATGAAAGTCGATCCGCTGGTAGCACTCAGGTACGAATAAGTAGACGATTTGCGGGGGAATGCGTGTGCGAGTCAGCAACTGTTAAGGCAATGATCTTCGGATCGCAGGCGTCCCCGCGCGCTACGTAAGCTTTAAGGTGCGATCGCGCCAAATGGACACGGGCGGGCGGGGACGCCCGCGCTCCCAGCAATAGAACCAGTGAATGAGTTGAATGATCTCAGCCGGTCTTTTGAGTAGCACTCTTCGGCGGATGCGGTAGAGCAGTTGACTGTTCGACATAATGCATCGGCTTTACTTCAGCAGCTTCTGCTCCCTCCGGGGTTAAGGAAATCCAGTCGTTGCCCTCGGTCGTGTGTCGGACCAGCAACCGCCAATTCTTTTCCAGATCTTCAAATGCTCTGACAAGATCCGCATTCGAGAACTCATCAGTACTATCGAAGATTTGTTTCGCGAGGACATTGGTTGTCCCACGAACCCGGAATAGATTCAGTATGTACCGCTCGATTCTCTGTAGTCTTAGTTTTTCCATCGTCCAGTCCTCGAAACTTCTGCCGGGGTCTTTCAAATTGTCATACTCCAACATCAAGTTGCTTGAGCACGTTCGAATGCACCATCGAAATACAGAGGCTCTAACCCGGAAGCCCAGTATTCAAGAGCACTCTTACCCGGTTGTGTAGTCTCGCGCCCGGTGACCCAGACTGGCTTCGTTTTATCCATCGGATGAAACTCCAGCCATCCCTCCCACGTCCCGCTTGGGCTCTGCTCACCACTCGCCACCACTGTATAAGTCTCTCCATTCTCATCCCGGAATAGAGTTGTGTACTTTTGGATCAGTTCAGCCATTGGTATTTCTCCACCGAATTCATACGGAAGATGTAATGACGATTTAATAATTGGGGACGCAAAGGAGGGATTCGCTGGAATGTACACGCGATGCACCGTGAAAGTGCAACGGGTTCGTGTCGTTTCTATCCCTTCGGGAGTTAATGCGGTTCTTAGTAATAAATCAGGATTTACCACAGCCTTGGCAAACGACAGAACTCTAAGCTTCTTAGAACCTTAATCGCTAGGTAGTGTCGAGCGGCAGTCTTCACTCCNTGGCATGTTTATAGTAGGGTCATCGCTTTCCCGAGGCGCGGTTCGGCGGGCCGGAAACCAGCTAGTGCTTAACCACTCAACTTCGTCCCGGCCCGCCGAACCGCGCCGGAGGCTAATGCTTGAGCAATGCTATAGACATGACACTCCTACCGGAGTGATAGCCTGCGTCGGGAGTCTCAGGCAGAGAGTTTCTTGGATCCAATCATTCCACTCAACTTGGGGCTAGCCTTCGTAAGCGTTCTGGAATAGCACAGCTACCGGACTGCAAAGGTTTGTCGGATGGCACGGTGGGAATCAACGAGGTGAGCGGCGCGATAATGAGGTTGGCGCTCTTGATAACA
>QHXL01000197.1 GCA_003222935.1 Acidobacteriota bacterium | reverse complement strand
GTGGGTTGTACGACGCCAGGCGTACCAAAGGATGGAGACAACAACGCAGCAGATTTCCGCTTTGTGAACACGACGGGCACGCTGACAGCCGCGGGTCAATTGCTGGGCGCCCCTGGACCAGAAGGTTTGACGAGTCCGGTCCGGCGCGACACGACCGGTATCGGCCTACCGCTGCTCGACGCCCTCCTGCCAGCGGCGTCGGCACCCAACCGCTTACGCACTCTAACCGACCCGGTCTACGGCTCGCCCTTTGGGACGATGACGATTCGGCGGCGCGTAACCAACAACACCGGGAACCCGGTGACGCAGTTGCGCTTTCGCATCATTGAGTTCACAACGTTTCCGGCGCCGGCGGGGATCGCCGATTTGCGCGCTCGGACGGGTGTTGATGAGGGCAGTATCTCGGTCAGCGATCCGGCGACCTGCACCGCATCCGGGGCGGGTAGCGCTCCTTGCATAGTGACGGTCCTGAAGACGACGCTGGACCAGCCACCCACACAGTCTATTGGCGGGGGGCTCAACTCGACCATGAGCGTAACGCTGGAATCACCGCTGCCCAATGGCGAGTCGGTGAACGTTAGCTTCCTGCTCGGCGTCCACCAGCCCGGCACCTTCCGCTTCCTGGTTATCGTTGAGGCGTTACCGTAAATGTCGGGGCGTCACTCCGTGGGCGCCCCTTGTTAGCATTGGTCCTGATAACGAAGGGGCGCCCACGGAGTGCCGCCCTTGTTGAGCCTTGGTCCTGATAACGAAGGGGCGCCCACGGAGGGACGCCCCTACAGATCATTCACCGGGGCGTCGTTCACGCGGTCGAGGGACCGGAGCTTCAATCGGCAACTGATCCTTACACAATTCAAGTAACTCTATCGTGGTCAGTGCCGTTTGCGCTGCTTCATTCGTATTGACCTCGAGCGCCTCTTCCGCCGGGTTCAAGACATCTGGTCCAGTCAGCAACTTTGGATTTGCATACCAGCCACTTCGACTGAGCACCCCTGTGATTGCTTTCTGCGCGAACGCGGGACTCTTTGTGTGAGCGTAGGCGTAAGCTGCCAGTCGCGGACCGCTCTGCTCATTCAAAATGAAACGTCCATCGGCGCATTCGTTGCCCGTGGTTTTATCTGCTATCAGTACTTCAGCAGGAGCGCCACCGATTCGGCAGTACTGAAGCCACGCGGTTGCGAAGTCTTTTCGCCCGAGCAACGGGACGAGTTCAAACATTACTTCACCGCCACCCATGATAGTCGCAAGGTTGTAGCTGACTGGTAGCGAGCCTTTCGTTAACGGATCGCGGATCGCTGTTAACTTGCCGGTAGCCGCATCGTACCCGACTACTTGCGCCCCACCGCCACCTCGCAGTGGACCAATAGTGCCACCAGGCAGATCGGGATTTAGCCCGTTGCGTTGCCCCGTTTGTAGCCAGAAGGGCATTGCCATAATTGAGTCGACACTTGCGAGAATACGGTCGCGCCACTTTTTATCTCCGGTGCGCTCCCATTCGGTCATCCATGTTCCCGCCAGAGCAAACCAGTCGGGCCCTATCCGGATGCGTGCGGCGAACTGTGGTTCTCCGGGGACCTGTGGCGAGGCGATACGCATCGGATCATAACGGGTAACTGCAGCATCGCTATTGAGGGATGTCATGCGCATGATGTCGCCCGTTCGTTCGTCAGTTGTCAGGTAGTAGTAAGGTCGCCAATGTGCCGACTGACTGATTCGAACTTCCTTCGACCCGCAGCCCCACTTAACTACATTGTGTCGAGAGCCGAGGCCCGCCATTGGCCCAATCGAATAAACCATCGTCTCGCTGGTATTACGAGTGAGCGCTTCAGCCAGGCGAAACAGATCGGCGCGACCCGATCGCAGGAAGCTGTACCAAAGCCACAGGGGAGTACCCAACTCTGTGTTGTCCCAAGCGTGACCACCCCAGTCGTAATGCCAAACATGTCTGGGCGCCGAATAGGAGTGCATGAAGTCGCCGAACTGCCAGAAGCCGTACCAGTGACGCGAGTCGACTTGCTTCTTGTAGTAATCAAGGACTGCATCGAGGCCGTCTTCTATTGTTTTCTTGAATGGTGTCGACCGATCAGGAAGGCTCCACACTCCTAAGACACCTGTTGAATGAATGTAGTCGGGAGAGGCGGCCAGTAACGGCAGGGTGCTGCCACTCTGAGCTTGCGCGACTGCTGTGCTCCGCGCCGGTAAGGCTGAAGAAGCTGGGAATAATGTCAGTTCACTAGTGCGAGAAACGCCATACGCGGTACTCATGCCTGGCTGAACATCCTCGTATGATGCCGCGAGTCCGTGAGCGACAACATCATAGTGACGCATGTCCATTTGTGGTCCATCGGGCGACCAGAGCCACGCGATCAGATCTGCAGCTGGTTTACTCGCGTGTCGTAACTCCAGCCCCGATGGATACGACTGCCAGAAGTTCTTTACGCTAACCCCGAGGCCGCCGGTGAGATCGCCAACGAACGCGAATCCCGCGGAGCGTTTACCTGCGGCAGAAAAAAGCCACGTGCTTTTTGGATTGGTGCGCTTAGAGATGACGAATCCTTCGGGAGTGGTTTGCGAGAGTTTGAAATCATCCCAGATCGCGTTCTGTGCAAACTCGCCTCGACCTGTAAACGGTTGACCGGTCTCCTGCGCAACGCTGCCACCGCCGGGCTGTAGCGGCTCCGACCATACTCCGCCGTCAGCGCCAACAAAGCGCACGGTGCGATTTCTCGGTTCCTCGCGTAACGGAACGGCGACCTGCACTCCCAGCCCTCGCACGAAATCCTTTTCCTGATCTCCGTCAAAAGTAATCGTGTGGACCAGTCGAACTGATGTTTGACCAGTATAAAAATAGAGACGCACGCTGAATGGGAGCCACTCGCGTCCGGACTTCGTTCCTTTGTGAACGCCATCCAACTTCACCACACCTCGTACCGGACCAGATTGTTCAACCGTTACCTTCTTGACGACGCAAAAAAACTTCTCCCGCGCGGGTGAGTCTTCCGGATCGGTTTGTGGTTCGTTCTGGAGAATGCAGATCAACTGACCTGCGCCGGCAACAGCGCGACCGTTCACAGTCAGGGAGTCAAATAAGTTTGGCCCGGACGCGTTTGGAATAACGCATTTGAGAACTCCAGTATCAACGACAACCGACTGACCTTCGTTTGTCACTTTCAAAGTACTGCTTGCTTGAGCCGAACCCGTTACCAGCTTGATAGGCGAGGCGAGTCCGGCAGGTACGACTGTGGCAAAGCCGCTCCATTTGAGTGAGCCATCAGGCCAGTAAGCCATGGGCCAAGTCTGTACAGGTAACTGTTTTCCTTCCGCGGTCAGGTTGAAACTGGAATTGCGCTTCATTGAACCCTGTCGCCAGGGAACGCCGAAGCTGACGCCGGAATCAAGAGTCAATGGTTTGCCGTCGAGCAATTGAAGACTGATGCCTGTCGCTGGGTCGGTGTTCTGACTCCATGCAGGCGTGTTAGCTGTTACGTTCTCCACGATTCTCGGTAACGTTAGACCTGCGCCGGCGGCGAGCGTCGATGTTTTTAGAAAACGGCGGCGTGACAATTTATTTTTCATGGCGACTCGATATTTAGCATTCGTTCTTTGGGTGTTGTGTTGAGGGTCAGTACCGTAACCGGTAGCGTCGGGTCAACTTGATTTTTGTTTGGATACGCTTTTCAAATGGACCCGACGCTACCGCGGTACGGTACTGACTCTAATCGCTAGGCGAGCAGTTTGGAGGCGGTGATTCCCCGCGTTGAGTGAGCGCGCGGAATCACCACACCTTGAGGCCATCAGACTCCCCTTGTCGTCTCAGTAAAGGATCCTGAACTTGAACTGGAACACTCGGGGAAGATTAGTCTGAGTGGTTACCTTCCCGAATGCTGCGTTCGTTATGTTCGTGTTGATGCCGCCGAATCGAACGTAGTTGAAAATATTGAAAGAGTCGGCGCCAAACACAAACCTAACCTGTTCAGTTATCTGGAAATTTCGCGAAATACTCAAGTCGCTATTCAGCAGATGCTGATTACGTAGTCCATAGGCACCCAGCACCGGCGTGTTGCCATAGGTGAATGGAGCAGCGCTCACAAACGCATTTTTGTCGATGAACGGCGTGGCGTTAGCTACTGGCGCCTTCACATCACCGTTTCCCCAATCACCATTAATGCGAACAGGTCCTGTAAAAGCCGGATTGTAATTGGCATAGCAAGCACCGGCCTGGGGCAGTGTACAGTTACCGACAAAAGGACCAAGCGGCGTCCCTGACGCAAACCGTTGGATACCTGACAATTGCCAACCACTGATCACGGCCTGAACAATCTTGTTTCCGCTGTCATAAGTTTTTCCACGCCCAAACGGCAAATCGTAATTAAAGAACGCGTTGAAGACGTGGGGCATATCGGTGTTAGCGATTGACTTGTCCAGGTAGCCGAGATATGCGCTGCGTATGCCGAAGATATTTCCCAACGACTTGCTGAAAGTGTAGTTCACATTAAAGCTCAGGCCGTTGGAGAGTCGTTGTTGAAGAGACGTCTGCAGTGCATGGTAGTTAGTTTGACCAACATTTCCGTAAGGATCAGCGATCCCACCATACTGCGGAAATGGTCTGAGCATCTGTGCGATGGTTCCGTTAAAAGTTGGAAACGGCAGCGCGATGCCGGGAATGATTGCCGCTGCTAAAGAGATGGTTGCCGGAGTCGCGTTCATATTCAACAATCCGCCCAAGGCTAAATACCTGGGATCGATCTGGTTGGACCACGAACCGCGTCCCGCACCAGCCAACTGCTTCCCATTGCTGCCCACGTACGCCGCGGTTAACACCAACGAAGACGTTATCGAGCGTTGAATTGAAAAGTTCCAGTTTTGATAGCGAGGAGGTTGGCTGTTGGGTTCTGCATATGTCAGCGTTCCACCTGCGACACCGGGAGCATTGAATCCAGTGAGATACGTCTGATCGTAGATTGGTCCCTTGATATACGGCGGGATTCCGTTCTGCCAGTAAAACGCAGGATCAAATCCATTTGGCGCCGCAAGGGCTGGACTCGCATTTAGTCCAGTGAAGCCTGAACCCTGGCGCGCATTCTCACGACCTCCCACTGCACCGCGTCGCGTGTACATGATGCCGTAACCGCCGCGGAACACGGTCTTATCGTTAAAGGCATAGGCAAACCCTACTCGAGGTCCCCAGGCATTCGGGTAGGTATTTACGATCTGACTACAGTGACAACTGATTGCATCAGGCGCATAGCTCCCGCCAAATCTCAAAACTCCGGGTCGCCCCCCGGCCGCAGGATTCGGTACGGTCGGATCAAGAAAAGTGAAATGATCATCCTTCTCCGTGTACGGGATCATGTAGTCGTAACGAAGACCAAGATTCAAAGTGAGTCGCGAATTTACCTTCCAATCGTCGGCAACCCAGAACGAAGTCGTACTGAATTCCGCTGTCGTTGGAGTTGATCCCGACACTGTGTCCTCAAGCACCGTCGCGCCGCTGAGTGCGCCAATCAAATAACTCGCGTACGAATTACCGGTACTCGCGTTAATGGTGCTTCCGGTTGTGAACTGTGCTGTTTGGGTGTTGGCGAAATTAGCGACGAAGAAGCTCCCAGTATCATCATTTTTCACTTTGTCCAGGGTCTTTTGATACTGGAAACCGAATTTGAAGGAATGTTTGTTCTTCACCGTAGTTGTAGTTGTTGTCTTCGAAGTCTCTCGAGTTTGTGGCGCGCCAACCACTGGGAGAGTTTGTGCCTCCGAACGTGGCCTCGAGAAATGCGTCACTGGCATCACCGGGAGGCAAACCTTTAAGACCAGACTTCTCCGACCACTTGTCAGCGGAGGTCGCGTTTGTGATTGGGACAAAGAAATGGTTGAAGCCAAAACTTAGTTGGTTAACGAGGAACGGACTGATGGACCAGTTGTGCTTTACCTGGAACACTTTTGGAATTTCTGCAACCAGGCGAGTGTCAGTGTAGGGAAGCGGCAGGGCTGATTGCGGAAATGCGGAGCTCACCTCTCGATATGCCCCGGACTGACTCCTTTTTCCGTAAGTATAGAGTCCCGATATCGATTGCGAATTTGTGAGGTTGTAATCAATCTTCAGGTTGTAACTGTTGTTGTCGTAACCGACGGGTACCTGTCCCAGGTAATTATTTGAGATTCCGGTACTGGTTGGAATCGGCAACAGGGATTGATAGATCTTTGAGATTGCTGAAATGCGTGCCGCCGGAATGATGTTTAGCCCGAGCGGATTTGCAGCAGTTGCGCGTGTAGGATCACTGAACTGTGTCCTGGTGCAATTGCCTCCTACACAAACTGTCGTCAGCGGATCGTAGATGCTGACGCCCAGCTCGGTGAAGTCACCCGATCGCTCTTTCAATGTCGGGATCGACACGATTTGTGTGGGACTGGTAACACGGTAGCGCCAGCCGTCGTACGAAAAGAAAAAGAAGAGTTTCTTCTTAACGATTGGCCCACCAATCGTACCGCCAAACTCGTTTTGATGTTCGACTGGTCTGATTGCAGGGAAGAACCCACGCGCATCCAGGATGGTATTACGAAGATACTCAAAGCCGGAGCCGTGGAAGTTGGCCCCCCCGGATTTGATGGTGTAGTTCTCCGAGCCCTGGCCATTGAACTCTACTCCGGTACCACTTGTTTCGACCTGAAACTGCTCGACCGCTTCGACTGAAACACCGAGCGCGATGGTTCGGCCCTCACCCTGTTGGATGGGATCTGTTATCGGCACACCTTCGATGAAAACGTCTTTCGAAAAACCCTGGGCTCCATTCACCTGACCCCAACGATTGCCCTCTGTAACGCCCGGTAGTAGGAAGATGAAAGCGCCTGGATTCCGTGGACCCTGGCCAATACCAGAACCCGCTACAGCCGTACCCATCGCCAGGGGAAGGTTGGTATACAACTCATTTCGAATCGTGGTGCCAAGTCGCGAGTCGGATGTATTCAGTTGTGTTGGAGCTTCAGACACCGTCACGGTTTCCGTTACCGCACCAACTTTGAGCGACAAATTGACAGTGACCGCAGTCAAGGCATCGACAATCACGTTCTCCTGGATCAAGGTTTGGAAACCCGCCAGCGTCACCACCACTTTGTATTCTCCCGGTTGCAGGGGCGCAATGACGTAGACGCCGGAATCATTTGTTTGTTTGGAGATCTCAACTTTTGTCGCGACGTTTGTCACGACAACCGCGGCGCCGGGCACTACCGCTCCTCCGGGATCCGTGACCGTCCCCTGAATCGATCCGCTACCACCGATCTGAGCGAACACGTTTGGGGAAACAGCACCGATGCAGATGCATAGTGCTGACAAGAACAGGATATTGATAAGGCGTCGCGTTTTCATCTTGCTCCTCCGAGATTGAGTTAGTGATGTTGGCGGATGATCCAGGACCACGTGCGGACCTGAGTTTTGGGAGACCTAACCTAACCTGAGCTCGCTAAAACTAGTTCTATTTGTCTTTGCGTTGAACAAAACGGGAAGCCGTTGGCCTTCAGGGCGTCATGCCATTCATTGAACTGTCGAGCCGCAAATTAATCAGCACGACTGTCCATTTCACACCGGTTTGAGCAATGGACCATTTCAACTCGGGGCTGAAAGCACAAGTGCGGAGAATGAAAATAATGCGATCGGTTTGGTTGCTGCCCCGTTAGAAGGAACAATGGATTGCTAGTTTCTACCACCATTTCCGTGTTTTGAGAAGGTTTTCAGAGTGCAGGATCGGAGAGGGTTGAATAAGAATTATTGGTCATCGACCGAATCATTGGTAACCCGGTGCGGTAGCCCGACTGTCAAAGAGGCTCGGCAACGACTACGCTGACCTCGGACTAGCTGAACTCTCCTTGACAGTCGGGGCTACCGCACCCCGCTCCGATACATCTTTCCTCACTGGTCTAATCTTTTCCGTTCGTTGGTCGGAGCCGGATATGTGTCGGACGATCTCGATCGCAGCTAATCACGCCATCGTTGTATTCCAACTCGGCAACCTGAATTGAACTTCGCCGTTGTTCATACCCGTCTGCTTTCGCTTGCGGACCCTGGCGACCCGGGTGAGTGAAGTAGAAAAGGAAGGCGCGATCACCGCTTACTTGAACATCCGCGTGGCCACCGATGACCTTGTCGTCGATACCTGTACCTGGCGTTTCGAGCACATTCTGCTGTTGGCGCGTCCAATTGACCAGATCATCTGAGCTGTAAAAGGCGAGACCTTTCCAGACATCAACAATCATCCAGTACTTATCTTTCCAACGAAAAACCTTGGGGCCTTCACCACGCTCACCGAGAGCTTTACCGCGATCTTCCCATTGATAAAGGTCGGGGCTATCGGCGTAGTAGATCGACTTCTTGTCGCGTTCGTTGTTGTACCACATGCGCCAGCTGCCGTTCGGTAGACGCATAACCGACGCGTCGATGACCCTGTCCGATGCAAGCTTTAACGTCGACTCGTACTTCCATTTGAACAGGTCTTTGCTCGTGAGGTGCACGATGTCGCGCGTGGCGTTCCAATCCTTGAAGATGCCGGGAACAATGGTGAGGTACATGTGATAGGTGCCTGCATGATAGACCACGTCCGGCGCCCAGTGTGTGAAGTCTGGTGAACCGTAGCTGATGTCCGCCACGCCTTTGTACTTCCATGAGGCGCCCTCGTCAGTTGACTTCGCTATGCCGATACGCGTTCCGTGAACCCACTCAACCCCTTTCGTGTCTTTGAGGTTAGCGCGACGATTCGTGTAGAGCATGAACCATTTGCGCTCACGTCGGTTCCAGATAACAACAGGGTCTGCCGCCCCATCGTAGATTGGGTCGCGGAACAACGGCTTGGCTGCGATCTTTCCGGGACGCATTGTTTTATCGAGTGATGGTTCGGCTCCAAGGTCATTGCCTACCGTCAGACCCGCCAACGCCAGCACAAATAGAATGAACACTTTCACGTTTAGGTACCTTTAGAAAGTTTGTTAGCCGTCAACTGCTTAGAGATTTGAGTGTCGGTGAAAAACGCACTTGCCTGCAAGCGCTAATCAGGAGAGCTTGGGTGAAATCTCGCACCTGGTTTCGCTCAGGGTTGGATTAGTTCGCAGTGACCTCACGCTGACGGTGACAGATGACCGGAATTTTCACTGGTCTTCAAATTGCCGTTAGAACTTCGAACTGTTTCTTGGATTAAGCGAAACAATGGAGTTCATTCTATTGGCTGGAGACTTCTATGGGTGACCACGAGGTAGAAAGAGACGTCGACAATACGAAAGCACAAGCCTTCATGAGAGCGTTGCTGGAAGACCTTCACGCGCTCGCCTTCATGCTACAGAACGGTCGAGTAGAGAGCGGAGTCAGGCGAATCGGAGCCGAACAGGAGATGTTTCTCATCGATCCTGAGTTGAGACCTGCTCCTGTTTCAATTGAAGTACTGAAAAAAGCCAATGACTCGCGACTGACGACCGAGATTGCGCGATTCAACCTTGAGGCCAACCTCACTCCTTTGCCGCTCTCCGGCGATTGTTTTCGTGAGTTGGAGCAAGAACTACAAGAGTTGATCAACCTCACCAGGAAAAGCGCACAGGAATTTGATGCCGATGTCTTGCTCTCCGGAATTCTCCCGACGCTGCGGCAGTCGGACCTGACCCTGGCGAATCTCACTCCCTGTCCCCGGTATGACGAACTCAATCGAGGCGTCATCGGTATGCGAGGTGGTCCACTCTCGATTCACATTAAAGGACTCGATGAACTTCATATCGCGCACGACAACATAATGATGGAATCGTGCAACACCAGTTTCCAGATCCATTTTCAAACCAGTCCCGATGAGTTCGTCAATCACTACAACATGGCGCAGGCGATCACTGCTCCCGTGTTGGCAGTTGCTGTTAACTCGCCTTTGTTGTTTGGTCATCGGCTCTGGCACGAGACACGTGTCGCACTCTTCCAACATTCGACCGATGAGCGTTCTCGTCCGCAGCTTGCGCGGAGTCAACAGACGCGCGTGAGTTTTGGCGATCACTGGCTGCAAAACTCGATCATCGAATTGTTTCACGATCAGATCTCTCGTTTTCGTCCAATCATGATCGCCCAGCCTGACGAGAATCCATTTCAAGTCCTGGCCCGTGGCGAGACACCTCAACTTTCCGCGTTGCGGATGCACAATGGAACGGTCTGGCGTTGGAACCGAGCCTGTTATGGCGTGTCCGATGGAGTGGCCCATCTGCGAATAGAGAATCGAGCTTTACCTTCGGGACCGACAGTTGTAGATGAAATTGCCAACACTGCCTTCTTTGCTGGATTGATGGCGGCTCTACCTCAAGAGTACGGGGACATTTCGCTCCGAATGGCTTTTGACGACGCCAAGTCAAACTTCTTTCGTGCAGCACGACACGGACTCGATGCACAGTTCAATTGGATCGACGGTGAAAGTCATACCGCTTCTGCTTTGATTCTCGATCATCTCCTTCCTCTCGCTCGAAAAGGTCTGCACAATTCACAAGTTGCACCGGAGGATATCGACAAATACCTCGGAATCATTGAAGAGCGCGCAAAGAGCCGTCAAACAGGAGCCCGCTGGACGTTGAAGTCATTTGCGGCAATGAGAGACGATGGGCCAAAAGACGTGCGCTTGCGACGACTGGCGAGGTCGATGTTGGATTATCAG
>QHXL01000667.1:567-3093 GCA_003222935.1 Acidobacteriota bacterium | reverse complement strand
ACAAGTTTCGGGACGCAAGAACCAATCGTAGGAAGCGGCGGCGGAACTGCGACAGCCGGCGGCAAGAGATACAATTCACCCGCGAATTGTTCGCGATGTCCTCCATCGATAATGGCGACCCTGCGTGAATCAATTTGGCGCTTCACAATCAACCAATTGCTAATACGTGTGCGATACCCCGCTGCGCGCGTGCGTCCAACGCGAATCGGTGAATAAATGATCACATGGCCTTTCCAGTCTTTTGGAGAATTGGTCAGTTGAATTGCAAAGTTATCGAGTCGCGCAAAGGCATTTTCAATGGAAATACCCTCGAAAGAATCCCACACCTCCCCGCGAAAAACGCTTTCGTCGGATGGCGGAGAGCATTTGCATCGTAGGCGTGCATCTGCCGCCGCCGGAAAGTACTGAGTAGAGGATAAGACCCCTTCGCTAGAGACAGTAAATTGTATGCCCTCGATTCGATCCGCGTAGTAAGTGAAGTTCGCGGTATCGATATGCATTTCCGAAAACACTTGGTCTGTGTTTGAGCGCACTGTTAAGGCGAGAACGGTGTCAGTAGGCACGTTCCAGCCACTCGGCCAACCTCGCAGCGCCCCTTGGCGTAATCAACACGAACAAATTCTTTGTCGGTATGGTAAATGTCATTCCTCTCGGAAGATGGTTTGCCGACCAGTGATTCGATATCAGCACGCGTTGAGTGCAAAGGAATAATGCCACGCCAACCGCGTGCAGATACTGACGACCCGAGGAACACCAGAATCAAGATCGAAAGAAGGAGTTTTTCCATAGACTCAAAGAAGCATCCAACGGTACGCTTGAGCGGCTCGCCCACGCAACTACGAATAGAGGTCGCTAACCGCGAGTCCGTGCCATTGAGCAAAAGGGGATTTTTGAGCGCTTCTTCATATTCCTCGCGAGAACGGAATGGCCAAACTTCATAATCACCCTTCTTCATAAAGTTGGCTGACTTCTCCTCATAGGCAAATATGCGGCGGATCCATTTCCCGATCCAAGAGTCGGCAGGGAGATCCCGAAATGCAGGATCACCAATCTTTGGCCACTGGTATTCATTGTTCGAATACAAGAACACTAACCATCGGGCAATCCGCGCTTTCATCTTTGGGAGCTGCGTTCTTTGCGTCTAATTTGTGCGTTGAAATGTCTTCGTAGGTCGGCCACAAGGAATCCTCCATTGCACGAATGACAGGATCGATTTTTGAGGACGGATAGCGGCTCTCAAATTCTCTATTCGTAATCACACCACAAACGTAGTCTCTAATTGTCTGAGCGGCTTGCTTCCTAGCTTCGCGATCAACCATTTCGTACTCCAGAAGAAAACATCGAACGTGACGCTTGAGCGGCTCGCCCACGCAACTACGAATACAGGCTACCTACTGGCGAGTCCGCTCCAAGCGTTTGTTGGGTGCCGGTTTGAGCAACGGCGCCCATGAAAATGATATCACCACCATCGGTTGGAAGTACCACTCGCCTTTGTTTCTATACGGCAGAATTACAACTTTCTCTTTGATGCCACTTTGAAAGAGTTCACCTTCGCCTTCAACGTACCACCATCGCTTGTTTAAAGGTAAGTCGATGCTGTCGGTGCTGAATTCGACACTGCGAGGAATGAAATTGCGCAATGGCTTTTCTTTGAGTTTCTCGATAACCCATTGCTTTTCTGCAACGCTGTACTTGATCCTTCTTCTACCAATACTGCTGAAGGGCCCCAGCAAATCAGCGACTCTATCCCACTCACCTTTCGGTTGGAGCTCCACAAATAACATCAAACGGTCCACCAATGACTGCTGAAGCGAGCGCGGAATATGCACCGCATCATAAATATTGAAATCTTTGCCCTGCGCCGGCACCAGCGTAACGGTACAAAGAGAGAGCGCTAATATGTAGACCAGAATTCTCAAACGGTCCAAGATCGATCCTCCTCTTGGAAAACAGCAAGGCACCCAACGTTACGCTTGAGCGGCTCGCCCACGCAACTACGAATAGAGGTCGCTAACTGGCGAGTCCGCTCCAAGCGTTTGTTGGCCGCCGCGTCACGGTATACCTGGCTCGCCTAGACCATACTTTCGTTCATAATTGCTTTTTGGTCTAAGCGTTGAGATTGTCGCGAGAAGTTGACGCAACACTTCAGGATAATGCTCCGCTGCCTGAGGATGAGAAGGCTGGTAATTAACCAATAGGATTTTCTTCTCATCTTGATTTCTATAATTCACGCAAGTTCTCAGGACAGCATCCCTCATACTTGTCAGCTTCGGATATTCGTGGCGAGCGTCGTTGAGTTCTTTTGAGTTCAAGATTGCAACAATCCGAGCTAAATCTTCCGAGGTCAATTGTAAGGACCTTCGAACTCCTCCGCCTTTAGTTTGCTTATAGTAGACCACTAAACCATCACGTCGCAGCCTAAAGAACATATGGGGCACGAAAACAGGCCAGATCATCCCACTCCCGAGAATGCTGACTTCTAAAATAACTTTCTCATCCAGAACGCCATGACAAAACTTGGAAGGA
>QHXL01000667.1:0-427 GCA_003222935.1 Acidobacteriota bacterium | reverse complement strand
TGGCGAGTCCGCTCCAAGCGTTTGTTGGATGCGTGCTTGGGACTAACCCCGGTGCACGACTGTGGTCTTCGTTTTACTATTTGAACGTTCTTAAGACTGACTGTCGGATTCAGCGTTGGCGGATAGTAATCTGTTCGGCCCAGAAATAACTCGACTAACATCTCGTCGCGAAATCCACCATCAGCAGCAATGACACTGCTGGGCTCTATCTTACGAATACGAACAAGATAATTCTTGGCACAATCCGATTTAAACTTGGCCTCTCCACGATAGGAGCGACGTCCCGCATACACAATGATATATCCTTGCCACCGAGAATCTACGGCCTTCAAATTAAATAGCTGAATCACAAAGTTATCTAACCTTGCCATTACATCTTCAAACGGAATATTGCCGAAGGAATCAAAAGGATAATGTTCAATACTTT
>QHXL01000315.1:6745-13032 GCA_003222935.1 Acidobacteriota bacterium | reverse complement strand
GAACGAACAACTCGATATCGACTTCATTCGCGTGCGGAAACCTGATGGAACGATCATTAGCTCAACGGCGAGCGACGTCCAGGACCTTTCTGCTCCAATCGCTCGCGAAGCACCGATCTATACCGACCTTCGGCAGAAACACGTTACTGTGCGCGGATTACGTCCGGGCGACGTCCTCGAGTATCACGTGATTTGGCGAATTACTACACCACTTGCCGCAAATCATTTTTGGTTCGAGCATGATTTTTTCGAACCCGGTGCTCTCATCGTTCTAGATGAACAGCTTGAGGTGAACATTCCCGCGACCAGCAAAGTAAAACTCAAAACTGAACCTGGCAAAGATGCCGCGATCAAAGAGCAGGGTGACCGACGGATCTACTCGTGGAAGTTCGCGAGTCTCAAACGAATTAACAAAGACGAGCAAAGGAAAGAAAAGAAAAAACGAAATGTCGACGATGATGGCGAACCCAAGCCACCACAAGTTCAGATGACGACATTTCAGAGTTGGGCGGAAGTCGGCGACTGGTATCACGAACTCGAGCGTGAACGGACTACACCTGACGAGAAGATTCGGACCAAGGCTGCTGAATTGGTGCGCGGTCGAAATACCGATCAGGAGAAGATCCAGGCTTTGTATGAATTCGTCGCCAAGAACTTTCGCTACGTCAGTTTGTCGCTGGGCCAAGGTCGCTATCAGCCCCATGCTGCCGCAGACGTAATGGCAAATCAGTATGGCGACTGCAAAGACAAACATACGTTGTTGTCGTCGATGCTTATCGCGGCGGGCCTTCGGGCATACCCGGCGCTGATGAACTCGCGCCGAAAGATCGATGCTGAAGTCCCCTCACCCGGTCAATTCGATCACGTCATCACGGCAGTACCGTTAGCTAATGAAACTCTCTGGATGGACACCACGGCGGAGATCGCACCTTTCCGACTTTTGTCACCACAACTGCGAGACAAAAAAGCTCTGGTCGTGCCGACAGGTGCTCCCGCTCAGCTGCTAACGACACCTCCCGAACCGCCATTTGTTTCGACAGAGTTGGTCGAGATAACAGGTGAAGTCAATGAACTTGGCAAACTCACGGGTCACTCGCGGATGATTTTACGCGGCGATTCCGAGATGCAGCTCCGCATGATGTTTCGTCGGACGCCGAGGAGCGACTGGAAACAACTTGGTTATTATCTCTCCGCCATGGGTGGCTCACGGGCGGATGAGGTAACCGATATCAAGCCTAGCGATCCGACTTCACTTGAAGGTCCTTTCGAAGTTGAATACGACTTTACGAACGACAACTTTCTCGATTGGTCCAGTAAGAAAGAAAAGATCAGCTTACCGTTACCCTCGGTGCTGATGACCAGTGTCGATCCTGACAAACAGGAGGGTTCGAAGCCAATTCAACTTGGCCCACGAACTGACATCACCTATCGATTAAAACTAACGCTGCCCGCTAAGTACCAGACTCGCGCCCCGTTGCCGCTCAAAGTGACAAGGGACTATGGTGAGTACAGTTCCAGTTATAAACTTGACGCCAACACACTCACGGCGGAACGAAAGTTTCGTTTGAGTCAACACGAGCTACCAGCCGAACGCACCCAGGATTACATCGCCTTTGTCTCTGCAGCTAATTCGGATGGTGCGCAAACTCTGGCAGTCGAGACCGATGTAGCAGGAAAGCCATCGATTCCCGAAGCTGTTACGGTGGAAGATCTCATTCAAGCAGCACAGGCAGCAGCAAAGAATGAAAACTTCCCTCTCGTCGAAGAGTTGCTCAAACGCGTTCTGGAAAAGGAACCAAAACATAAAGACATTCGTCGCCAGTTAGGTTGGGCGTTGTTTGCACAGCAAAAGTACGACGAGTCGATCAGCACACTTCGTGAACAGACAAAGATCAATCCGTTTGACAATTACTCCTATAACCTTCTAGGTCGTATCTACTGGGCGCAGCAAAGTTACGCGGACGCCGAGACCGCCTTTCGCAAGCAGCTTGAAATCACACCACTTGACGCCACCGCTCATGCGAATCTGGGCCAGATGCTGGTTCAATGGCGCAAGTTCAAAGAAGCAATTCCGGAATTGGAGCAGGCCATCTCGCTCAACTCCGACGAAGAGATGCTTTACGTAAGCGTAGGTCACGCTTACCTGAATGCCGGTGATTCAGCCAAGGGCATTCAAGCGTTTGATAAGGCGATAAAACTTGCGCCCGGTCCACTTGTTTGGAACGACGTTGCTTACAACATGGCGCTCAGCAAAGTCCAACTTGAGAAAGCTCAGCAATATGCCGAGTCAGCAGTCACAACAACGGCTACCGAACTGCGCAACGTTGAACTCGATCAACTGACAACGAAGGACCTGGCCCGGGTATCTTCGCTGGCTGCGTACTGGGATACGTTAGGCTGGGTTTACTACCAAAAAGGCGACGTCGACACAGCTGAGAAATACATCGGCGCATCGTGGTCGCTGGTCCAGCACAGCGAAGTCGGCGTTCACCTTGCCGAGATACTTGAGAAGGCCGGCAAGAAAGACGAGGCGATTCGGATGTATGCGTTGGCAGCAACTGCCAGTCGGTTAGTACCGGAAGCGATGGAGGGACTCATCAAACTTGTCGGCAAAGCCAGGAGCGACGAGATGATGAAAATGCCGCCCGTCGAAACACGTGAAACACGAACAATTAAGTTTGCTTCAGGTCAAAAGAACATTAAAGCGACTGAGGCCCAGTTCTACGTTGTGTTGGCTCCTGGCCCGACACGCAGCGCACAGGTTGCGGCAGTGAAATTCATCAAAGGCGATGAGAAACTCATCCCACTGAGCGCTGGATTGAACGGCGCGAATTTCAACTTTTCGTTTCCTGATAATACGAGCACGAAGATCATTCGACGCGGAACACTGTTTTGTAATGCGACGACCGGTGAGTGTTCGTTCATTATGATCAGTCCGGATGGAATTTTGGCGGTTGAGTGAGATCCAGTTGCGTTGTCAATTGCTAAGGTGCGGAAGTAAGCTGGGACAAAGCAAGGAGTTGTATCTATGGCAACTAACATCGATGATCTAACAAAGCAAGCTCTTGCGCTACCAGGCGAAACGAGAGCTCAACTCGCCGACATATTAGTCGAAAGTCTCGAAGCAGCAGACTTAGGTCACATCCAACGCTTATGGTTATCCGAGGCGAAGCGCCGTCGCGATGAAGTTCGGTCTGGAACAACTGACACCGTAGCGGGAGAGGATGCTATTCGCCAAATTCGCGATTTCATTAGAAAATGAAGTATGAGTTCCACCGAGAAGCGCTCGAGGAATTCCGCCAAGCGGCGCGCTGGTACGCAGAGAGAGATACACCTGTTGCGAATAAGTTTATCGAGTCAGTCGAAGATGCAATCCGGAGAATTACAGAAGGTCCGACTCGCTGGCGCATAGTCGATGAAGATATACGCCGATGTCTAACTCATGTTTTCCCTTACGCCATTCTCTTCACCATTGAACCTGAATATCTACTGATAGTTGCCGTCATGCACTGCAGTCGCGAGCCCGGGAATTGGCGCTCGAGAGTAGAGAATAAAGCAGGGACAGAACTTGAATAACGAGCTATGTCAGAAAGGAAGACCGTGGGCCTGCCACAGCCGCCGAACAAAGACCGTGATGTGACTCGGCGTCAGATGCTTCAGTCCTTTGGCGCGGGGGCCTTCGTCACCACAATCCTAGGCTCACTTCCAGAGTTTTTCCTCGCGAGCTTCCCCGCCTATGCCAATTCCGGCTTGTCTCATCCCGAAGGCTCTTTTGGATCGATACCACCGCGCGTCGCCTCATTCAATCTTGCTGACGTTCAACTCCTCGATGGACCTTTCCGTCGCGCACAGGAACTCAATGGTCGATACTTGTTGCAACTCGAACCGAATCGGCTCCTTCACAATTTCCGCATAAACGCCGGCCTCACTCCAAAAGCTCCAGTCTATGGTGGCTGGGAATCGGTGGAACCATGGATCGAGATCCGTTGTCATGGCCATACGCTGGGACATTACCTGTCGGCGTGTTCACTCATGTTTGCAGCAACTGGTGACCAACGATTCAAGCAACGTCTTGATTACGCCGTTACTGAACTGCGTGACTGTCAGGAAGCGGGTAAGACTGGACTGGTTTGCGCTTTCCCTGATGGCGATACCCAGTTTCGCAACATGGCGAGCGGCAAGCGTGTCGTCGGTGTTCCCTGGTACACGATGCACAAGATCTTTGCCGGACTGCGTGACGCGTACCTCAACACCAACAACCGGGTCGCGCTCGATGTGCTCGTCAAGTTGTCTGATTGGGCCATCGCCACGACGGAGACACTCACTGACGAGCAGTTTCAGCGAATGCTGAATATCGAGCATGGTGGGATGAACGAAGTCTTAGCCGATGTTTATGCGATAACCCGAGAATCGAGATTCCTCACGCTCGCACAGAGATTCTGTCATCGCGCAGTGCTGACACCCTTCACACAGTCGCGCGACATACTCGACGGCTTGCATTCAAATACCCAAATTCCAAAGTTCATCGGCTTCAACCGGCTATACGACTTAACTGGCCAACCTGAGTATCAGAAGGCGGCGCAATTCTTCTGGCATACGGTCGTAGAGAATCGAGCATTTGCCACAGGCGGCAACGGCGACCGCGAACACTTCTTTCCGCCTGCCGACTTCTTGAAGCATCTCAATTCCGCTAAGACGATGGAGACATGTTGCACGTACAACATGTTGAGGCTGACGCGATCTCTCTTCGCACTTGACCCTGAAGCTAAGTATTTTGATTACTACGAACGAGCGCTCTACAACAGTATCCTCGCCTCCCAGGATCCTGAGTCGGGAATGGTGACGTATTTCCAGCCGACACGACCGGGCTATTTGAAACTCTACTGCACGCCTACTGATTCATTCTGGTGTTGCACCGGTTCCGGTATCGAGAATCACGCCAAGTATGGCGACTCTATCTACTTCCATGATGCTGATTCGCTTTACGTCAATCTTTTCATTCCTTCCAAATTGAATTGGCGGGAGAAGGGTTTAACCGTCACTCAATCGACCCGTTTCCCCGAACAAGACAAAACGAAGCTTCGATTTGATTGCGAAAAACCAGTAAAGCTAACCTTAAGAATCCGCCATCCTGCCTGGTGTCCGAGTGTGAAGCTCACAATCAACGGTCGTGCCTTCACAACATCTCGTCAACCCGGACGCTACATTGAGGCAAGTCGTCTATGGAAGTCGGGAGACATCGTCGAAGTTCATTTACCAATGACGCTTCGAACTGAAGCCTTGCCAGGAAATCCAGATGTGGTGGCGATCCTGTATGGACCAATCGTTCTCGCGGGCCAACTCGGCCGCAAAGGTCTTACACCAGGAGCGGACATTATCGTCAATGAGCGCACTACCGGGGACGTGTTGAATGATGAGGTCGAAGTTCCGGCGCTAAGAGGGCGCTCCTCGGAGATTCTCAAGCAGATCAAACCCGCGAAAGAATTACCACTCGCATTTCAGACAAAAGGGATTGGCTCGCCTCATGATGTCACCCTCACACCGTATTACCGTATCGCCCACGAGCGCTACAATTTGTATTGGAAGCTAGTGACCTCAAACACTTGAGGCTTTCAAGAACTACCTGTGCTGGGCTTTGATAGCCAACATATGATCCACCGGGATCACGACAACAGTAAATGGAGTTCCAGCGTCGTCGGTCACTTGTGGTAAGGGGCTGCCGGCCGACCATCGAGTTGTCGTAGTAAGGAGCAAAGATCATCATGTGCGGATGCCAATGGCCAATGCCAGGCCCCAGGTTCTGGTCCGCAGACCACATGTAAGCAAAGCTGACCGCGTCCCTTCTCGGCAGTTCCCCTTTGGCATAAGCAGCCTGAATTGCCTCACCGATCTGGTTCGGCGTTTTTCTTTCCAATCCCAACTTGCTTCGCAACTCGTAGTACGGCATCACTGTTCGAGAAGCCGAAGGATCAAAACAGATCGGCGCACGTACAGTTGCGTCGTAAACGAGATCTCGGAACTGTGTAGGTGTGTAAGTCGGTGCGGCCCAGCTACGCATGACCATGCACACGAAACCATTGTCGCCCTTGTAAGCGACTTCATAACCTGACCTGGTCAATACCTTGATTGTTGCGCGATCCGAGATGTTTGCTGGAGCAGCACTTCGGGCCAGCGCTATCTCAGGATCCCGCGGCATCAGGTATTCATCGAGCGGAGGATACCTGGATGCGATCTGGGCATGACCGGGGATGGCCGACATGAACGCGAGTATTGCTGCCGCCCCCGCT
>QHXL01000315.1:0-6687 GCA_003222935.1 Acidobacteriota bacterium | reverse complement strand
CCGCTCATTGCTTTCCATTGGTTTTGATTTCGTTTTGCGCTCCTTGTGCACCAGGCTCGTCGGTAGAGGCGTCTTTCCACTTCCTCTTCCAACGAATAGTCGTTTTGTCTGTCCCAAGATCGACAAAGTCTCTCCGACGAAAAGAAAAAGATTCTGAAATCAAATCGAAAGGTGAAGGCGAGGTCCTTAAAGACCGTGAGGTGGGCAGGAGGTAATTGCAACGATCTGCGTTAAATTGCTTGAGAATGAGGCTGAGTACAGCCTGCGATTTTTTGTTTCAAGACATTTTTGTACGTGAAGACGGAAGACTGGCATTGTCTCAGGGATGAGGAGGATCATCTCACGACTTCTAGGCGTTCTGTCGTATTGGAAAGATTCCCCCGGTCGACCCGCATACGAGCGCTTGAGTTAGTTTTGGAAATAGTGACACGTGAGATCTGAAATTTGAGATCGTAGTGGTTACGTCCCTCGAACTCGTCGGCTCCTGCTGTCGCATTGAGGCTCGCGAGGAAACCAGTGTGCGGTGCCTCTGGAAAGTTGCACGATATCAATTGGGCCACCGGCATCGGGATTGTCCTTAACAGACATCTCCAACAATTGCTGAACCCCTGCGACAGTTCCCTTGGCCCAAAAACTAGGGCGATCTAACAGCACCTCAGCCCTTTTACTCACGCCAACAAAAATTCGCTTTGCTCGATTCGGTGGGCCGAGCAAAGTGACGCGGTTCTTAACCAGTGAAATTGACCCACCGACTTCATCCTTCGGAGTCAACGCTGTCGTAACTAATTCCGGACGATCAACAAATCGCGCAAATATGAAATTGATGGCAGCACCCTTCTTGAACGCATCATAGCTCGAACGATTCCTGACCTTTACTTTTTTCAGAACTTCAATCAAAGGCTGCTCGATTAATTGCTCAAACCTCGTGCGCGCTTCAACCAGGGATCGCGAATCAGATAATGCCTCGACGGCAAATTGTCTCGGATCAAACGCTCCGTACTCTGCCAAGCCTGCTGAGGTAACGAAGGTGTCTCCGATTTGAGAGATCTTGCAGACGTAAACGTAATCCCCTGTTTCAGCGGTTCGCTTACTGTCTGCTCCAATAACTATTTCGTTGGAACTGAACCGCACATAGAGCACGGTTGCGTGGGATTCAAAACAAATTGCGAGGGTAAGAACAACTACGACGCATCTGGTAAATATCCTGGTTTGCAATTCCGTTCAAGAGTCTCTGCTAGATGAGTCTCGCTACTTCGACGGTCTATTGGCTCGGGAAAATGGTGCCCCCGGCGCGATTCCAACGCGCGACCTTCCGCTTAGGAGGCGGACGCTCTATGCAGCTGAGCTACGGGAGCCAAGTTATTTCAGATTGTAGATTTCAGATTGCAGATTGTCAGCAACGCGTATCACTACTGACTACTGACTACTGACTAAGAATCGTACTTTATCAACGACCTCACATCATACCCTGCCAATTTCTCTCGGCCTGGCAGGAATTCCAATTCAACTACAAACACCAAACCGACAACTGTTCCGCCCAGTTGTTCGACCAGGTCAACCACTGCGCGGGCCGTGCCGCCTGTCGCCAGCAAGTCGTCGGCAATGATTACACGATGGCCATCGCCCACGGCGTCGCGGTGAATCTGCAAAGTGTCCTGGCCGTACTCGAGATCGTACGAGATCGACGCGCATTCAGCCGGCAGCTTTTTTGGTTTGCGAACCGGAACAAAGCCGGCACCAAGGTGATAAGCGAGCGCAGGTGCGAAGATAAAGCCCCGCGCTTCCACACCAATAACCGAATCCACTTTTTGTCCCTCAAACTCCGCAGCCAGCGCGTCTACAGTGTTTCGTAAACCTTCAGGATGCTTGAGAAGCGTGGTGATGTCGTAGAAGTTAATGCCTGGTTTGGGAAAGTCCGGGACTTCCCGGATAAGTTTCTTTAAGTGATCCATTCTAGTCGGAGGTTCCTTATTTGCAATTGTGCTTTGTGCTTTGATCTTTGTGCTTTGTTCGCTTTAACACGGAACAAAGTACAAAGGTCAAAGTACAAAGCACTAAGTTCGTTCTATCTTAAATCCAAAATATCTCCCAGTCGGCTCGACGTTTATTTCTTCCATGTGCTCAATGACTGCCCACTGTGGACCAGTCGCCAGATCGTGTTTGAAATCTTCGACGCTGTTTGCTGGTCCTTCTGCATAAGCTTCGACGGTGCCATCAGGACTATTGCGAACGTAGCCTACGACTTGATGTTTGGCTGCCGCACGTTGAGCAAAGAAGCGATATCCGACTCCCTGCACTTCGCCTCGAATTACGAATTTTCGCGCTACCGCTTGCATGTGTACCGCATTTTGCCAAAGGTTCGAGAATAATCCTAATGCCTCCTTGGAGTGCGGGGACTTGTCACCGCTTTGCTAAAGAGCCACTCGGTAAAGACGGAGCCGATTAAAAAAGCGGTGACAAGTCCCCGCACTCCAAGGAGGTTAGTGAATGGCTTGCTTTGGAAGATGAAGAGTAAACGAAGTGCCTTTGCCTAACTCCGAGGTGACCGTCACTTCGCCACCGTGAAGTATTGCGAGGTGTTTGACGATGGCCAGACCAAGACCTGTGCCACCCATGTCGCGAGAGCGGGCGCGATCCACGCGGTAGAAACGTTCGAAGAGTCGCTCGAGATGCTGTGCCGGAATACCTTCGCCATTGTCCTCGACGATGATCGTATCTCGTTCGTCTGGATGGTGTTTGATCGTGACCGTGCCATTCTCGCGACCAAACTTGATTCCGTTCTCAATCAGGTTGGTCAGCATGCGTTCCAAACGGCGAGTGTCAGCAAACACAACTGAGCCGTGACGGACCTCATTCAAGATCGCCATCCCCTGGGCCGACGCCTTGCTCGCCAACGAAGCGATGACCTCGTTAACCAATTCCGCGAGTTCAACCGGAGCCAGTCGTAACTGCACATTCCCGCCTTCAATTGCCGTCAGTTCAAGAATGTCGTCAATCAGGCCGTGCATCCGAGTTGCGTTCTTGCTGATGATAGAAAGAAACCGCTGACTACTTTCGCGATCATCCAAAGCACCATTTTGAAGTGTTTCGACGAACGCAAGTATCGACGTTAGCGGGGTGCGAAGTTCGTGCGAAACATTTGAAAGAAACTCTTGTCGCACGATTTCCAGTCGTTCGGTGCGAGTAATATCGAAGAAGACCCCGAGCGCTCCCGACGCACCCGCGCCATTTGCACCAAGTGGAACAACGCGAAGATCAAATACCTGGCGTTCTGGTCCATGTATTTCTACTTTTACATCAGCGCTCTCCTCACCTTTCAAGGCATCAAGAAACGCACTGTAGATAGCAGGGTTGCGCGTGAGTTCAGTCAGGCGTTGGGATTCGAGATTCGACAGGTTGGGGTTGAATAGTTTATGTGCAGCAGGATTCGCCGCAACGACTCGCATATCCTTATTCACAACCAGCAGACCTTCGCGCATACCGCCGAGGGTTGCTTCGAATAACTGGCCAACTGCGAAAATTTCCGGTGACTCGGTCTGGTGCGCATCGAAAGTTCGGGTCGGCGGGTTAGCTTCTTTTGAAAAGAAAAACGCCTTCACCACTAGTGCGAGCGACGCAATAAGGACGAGCAACGAAAAGACCAGGCGAGCCTGGTACGAGGAAAGAAGGAGAACGACGGAAGTTAGGGCCAGGAATAAACCAAATAGGAGTGTTTGCAGCTTGGACACGAAGACTACCTTCGAAACGACTATTGCGATGCGGCACTCTGAGTCGGACAGCCGACGAAACGATAGCCGACACCTACAACAGTTTCAATGCAGTCGCCACATTTATCGAGCTTTTGCCGCAATCGACGTATGTGCACATCAAGTGTCCGTGCATCCCCGTAATAACTATAGCCCCAAACACTATCAAGCAACTGTTGCCGGGTGACAACGCGATCCGCACTGCGAGCAAGAACTGACAGCAACGTAAACTCCTTGTTCGTGAGTTTAATTTTTGCTCCGTCGCAAACTACGCGGATATCGTCGAAGTCGATGAGAAGATGATCATCTTCGTACGTCTTGCCCATTGTCTCGTCGGCTCGACGCATTACTGCACGCACGCGAGCTAACAATTCACGAACCGAAAACGGCTTCGTGATGTAATCATCGGCGCCGAGATCCAAACCAGCGACGCGATCCGACTCAGAAGCCTTGGCCGTCAACATAATGATCGGCGTTCGTCTGGTAGCCGGTTCCCGTCTCAAACGGCGACACAACTCGATGCCACTCATTCCGGGTAACATAAGGTCGAGAATAATGAGCCTGGGTGGATCTCGTTCATTCAAAGCCGCCGTTAAGCCAGCCTCCCCGGTGGGTGCCGTCACTGCTACCAAACCTTCACGCTCGAAGTTGTACTTCAAGCTTTCGGAGATGTCGGCATCATCCTCAATTATCAGTACTGGACGTGTCATGATTATTTACTGGTGCTTAATGAAAGCTGCTTCGGCCATGTAGACAGTAAGTTCACAAATGTCGGTTACGTAATCACCAATTCGCTCGAGATGCTTGGCGACGAACAAAAGCCGCGCGTCTCGAGTAGCAGTTGCTGGCTCTGTCACCATCATTTCGATGAGACGATGGAAAGTGTGGGTGTAGAGATCATTGATCGCTCGATCGCTCTTAATAATCTCACGCGCAGCCAACGCATCGCCTGAAGTAAAAGCATCGAGAGCTGACCGCAACATCTCCAATGCATGATCCGCCATTTGCCGCAGATCCAATACATTCTTCAACTCCGGTTCATTGTTCAGATCGAGCGCTGTGCGAGCGATGTTGCAAGCATGGTCTGCGATGCGTTCAAGAACGGGCGCCATTTTGGCAACCGAAATAACAAACCGCAGATCGCGGGCCGCCGGTTGTCGGAGAGCGATTATGTCGATGCACTGGCGGTCGATTTCGACTTCCAGGTGATCAACGCGATCGTCGTCGTCTAAAACCTGGCGAGCAACCTCGCTGTCGCGTTCGCTGAGCGCATACATTGCGCGCTCGAGTGCCTGCTCCGCTTCGCCACCGAGTAGCAGTACTCGATCACGAAGTGAACTTAGTTCGTCGTCAAGATGACGGTGAGCTTCCATATAATTGCAGATTTCAGATTGTTGATTTCAGATTGCTTCCCATTGCCGATTGGCTGTTTAGAGCGTGGTGCTTTGTACTTTGAGCTTTGTTCTCTTATCCAAAATGGCCTTTGAAATCTCGGGTACCTTGAGCTTCACGGACAAAGATCAAAGCACCAAGCACAAAGTACGTCCTTCAACCAAACCTTCCCGTAATGTAATCCTCAGTCAATTTCTCGTTTGGCGCAGTAAACATCTTTTCAGTCGCATTCACTTCAATCAATTTGCCGAGCAGGAAGAAGGCAGTTGTATCTGAAACTCGAGCCGCTTGCTGCATGTTGTGAGTGACTATGACGATTGTGTACTGCTTCTTCAAATCAAATACCAACTCTTCAATCTTGGACGTAGCGATTGGATCAAGTGCTGATGCTGGCTCATCCATTAATAGTACCTCAGGACGAATTGCCAGAGCCCGCGCAATACACAGGCGTTGCTGTTGACCGCCCGATAAACTCAGAGCTGAAGTCTTAAGTCGGTCCTTGACTTCGTTCCACAGGGCAGCATCTTTCAGTGCTTCTTCTACACGTTCGGCAAGTTCGCTGTTGCTCCTGGTCAGACGATTGATGCGCAATCCGTAGGCAACATTGTCGAAGATCGACTTGGGAAATGGGTTCGACTTCTGAAAAACCATTCCCACCTTTCGACGCAGGTCAACGACATCAGTTCCGGGAGCATAAATGTCGCGATCGTCCATCAGCACTTGCCCTACTACACGAGTCGCGGGAATAACGTCGTTCATCCGATTGAGTGTTCGCAGGAAAGTCGATTTGCCACAACCTGACGGGCCAATGAAAGCCATGACGATACGCTCGGGGATTTCGATCGAAATGTCGTGCAATGCCTGTGAGCGGCCGTAAAAAAAGTTCAGATTGCGAACCGCCACTTTTGTCTTCGCAGGCGGCGACCCGGGGTTGGGGATTGGTTCACTCCTTTTACGAACTTCAATTTTTGGAGCTTGAGCTTGCATATTGCTCATCGGGGCCTCGAACATAAAGGTTAGAACCTCTTCCGCGTCAGGAACCGAACGATAATGTTGATTCCCAGTATTAATGTCATCAGAACGAGCGTCGCAGCCCAGGCCTGCGCGTGCCATTCGTCATACGGAGAGATTGCATAGTTATAAATCTGAACCGTTAGTGAAGCGATTGGCTGGTCCATGTAGTAGCTAAAGAACCGACTTCCAAAAGCGGTAAACAAGAGCGGGGCTGTTTCACCTGAAACTCGTGCGATAGCCAACATTGCCCCAGTCGCAATACCCGACGCGGCTGCCGGCAAAATTACACCCAGAGTTACTCGCCATTGTGGAGCACCAAGAGCAAGCGCGCCTTCACGCAAACTATGTGGAACGAGCTTGAGCATTTCCTCGGTCGTGCGAGCCACAATCGGAACCATAATCAGAGCTAACGCCACGCCACCTGCAAAAGCGGAAAAGCGCTTCGTAGGCAAAACAAGAATTGCGTACACAAAAACGCCTGTCACGATCGAGGGAATGCCGGTCAAGGTATCGACGATGAATCGAACGATACCGG
>QHXL01000668.1:1781-3172 GCA_003222935.1 Acidobacteriota bacterium | reverse complement strand
GCGATATGCGAAATTCGCGAACACGATAGAAGTACTCAAACGGCTGAGTCCGTCGGCAAAGACCTTGCTGGATGTTGGAGCGGCAACGGGTGACCTCGTAAGAATTGCGCGGGATCGTGGGCTTGAGGCAGAAGGTATCGAGTTGTCAGCAGCAGCTATCAAGATGGCGAATGATCTGAACTCGATCAAACTAGAAAGACTTGCTTTAGCACAAGTGGAAAAAGACGGGTTCTATGATTGCATCCACCTCAATCATGTATTTGAGCATTTCAATCAGCCCGTGCAGGAGCTTAGACACATTCATCGACTCTTACGGACTGGAGGTCTCTTGTACATCGAGATTCCTTATCAGTTCAACGCAGTTGAGAAATGGCTGTACAGGCTCAAGCCGAAGTCAGCTGAGTTCAGTCTGCACTCGTTACACCATCCCTTTTTCTACACCCCGGGATCCATCCTTCGATTGTTGAGAACACAAGGTTTCCAGGTGATGCGGACTTCTGTATTTGACCTGAAGCGCTATGAGGCAAATACCCTCCCAGAGAAAATTAAAAAAAATCTCTGGTGGGCGCTCGGCAAGCTCTCCATAGGTACGTATATAGAAGTCTATGCCAGGAAGTCTTGAATGAGTAAAAGAACCCTCAAAAAGGGATTCGGCGTTTATTTTGAACCGAGCAAAGCCACGTCCGGACGACGGTTTTTCGTGAGTCTCTGCGGGGTGTTGGAGAAGGAAGCGATTCCGCTTGATCGACGGCCCACGGTGATTCTCTTTAACGTATCGGCGTCGATCAAAAAGATCATTAAGGCCAAATGGAGGCGCCAAAAGATTGTCCTGCGAATTGATGGCTTGTATTTCGATCGGCTCTCGCCCCGATTCGTGGAGAGATTTAGCTGGCCATTACGTCGATTGCTTTTAGCGGCGATGCAGGTCTCGTGGGCGACGGATTGGTTCGGCTTCCTGGCTAATCTGATTGATCAGAACTACAAGCATTTTGTACGCATGCTTTTGGCCGACCGGGTTATTTACCAATCCCGTTTTTCCCGGAAACTTCACCTGCGATACTTTCCGGGTAAAAAATGCGATGTCATCGTAAATGGCTCGACCTATAAGGGGAAATCGAACCGCGTTATGCCAAATCGCGACGAGATTCGCCTGGTGACGATTTACGACGAATGGAGAGCGGCTAAGAGGATTCATAAACTGGTGGGGTTCGTGCAGTGGGCCCGTGAAATCAAGAAGGTGCCTCTGCATTTTACGATTCTCGGTTACACCGGGATCACGCCGATCTGCATGACACCCTCGACAAAGTCTACTATCGAAACAGCCCCTTTTATCCGGACGTTCCCAAGATTCAGTGCTTTTGCGGGTGATATCCAGGATGCTTTGTTCGATA
>QHXL01000668.1:0-1661 GCA_003222935.1 Acidobacteriota bacterium | reverse complement strand
TGCTGACGGCTTTTTCTCTCCCCACCGATTTGAATGCGATTTCCCGCCGATTGATTTTGACCAGGTGTTGGAAGCTGTGTTGGTCGTCTCAGCAGATTTGGAGACTTTTCAGACAAAGGTTCGAGAGCGCTTCATCTCCGACTTAGACATGGGAGTGGTCGCGGAACGTTACGCTTCAGTTTTGCAAGCGTTAGTCGAAGCCTGATCAGAGCGAGGAATGAAGTGTGAATGACCGACACTACCTTCTAAAGGTGATGGGTTTGAGCGCCCTTCCCAGGCTAGTCACCTTTGGTCTGAAGCTGGTCAGCTTTCCCCTGATGGTGAGGGGGCTCGGCGCCACCCAGTTCGGGGTGGTCGTCTACATTACCGCCGTTGCGTTAGTTCTCGAATCGTTTGTTGATTTCGGCGTATCGTCGGCCGCGGGAAAAGAGGTCGCGGTGGCGCGTGAGACCAGTAGCGTTCCCGTGCGTCTGGTAATTCAAAAATGGGCCCGTCTCCAGGCGGCCGTTGCATTTATCGGCCTTTTACCTTTGCTGAGTATTACTTATTTGGTGGCAACTGCGGGTTCGCAGATTGAGTTTACTTTGGCCGTCCTGATTATTTTGGTGCTTGCTTCCTGGGTGGCAATCTGTCTGAACTTCGTAAGGGCGTGCCTCAGCTCTGTATTGGCTTTCACCTTGCTGGGGGCCTTAGACTGTTTTGAATCTCTACTCCGCGCTGCGGGCTGGCTGGCAGTTGCTTATTATTGCCCGACGACGCTGGGTTTTGCAGTGACTAGCCTGATCACCGTCGCTTGCGCCTCGGTGCTGGGAATTGCGGTATTAGGTCGTTTTCTAAGCAAGAACAAACTGATAGCTGCCACCTCCAAAGCCGGATTAGGAGTTTCGGACTCGCCCCTGCACATCCGGTATATGCTTAAGGAGAGTCTAAGCTTCCTGTGGTTGCGTCTGGTAACAAGATTATTTCAGGCAGTTCCCATCGTGCTCTTTGGCCGGATGTTCGGGTCTGAGATCGTAGGCGTCGTTGGGGCGTTCGCCAGAATCATAGAATTAATAGGATTTCCATTTGCCGTAATAGGGAACGCTCTCGCCGTGCGGGCGCCTGGGGTCCTGGCAACTGGCACCCGCGCGGTAACAGCACTCTGGGATGCCGTCTCGCGATTCGTGGCCGTCTCGGTAATGCTTTGTGTCTCGCTGTATCTGGGCAGGAATCTCATGGCGAAAGTGCTTTTGCCGGAAAGTCCGCGCGCCGGGATGTTTCTGGCGATTCTGTCCTTTACCGTGATTACCAGCGCGATCTCCTCAGTAGTCGCTCCGATGTCTGACTATGTGGGGGCACTGCGGGCGCGGAATATGCTCCTGACGTTTTCGACATTTGTTCAGGCCGTGATTATCTGGCTTGGAGCGCACTTTTTTGGACCAGTAGGTGCGATTAGCGCGTACGTAATCTCACTGACGTTGATGAATTTCGGATACGTCAGAATTGCATTGCGAGTGTTTTTCCCGAGCGCCTCTTATCAACTTCGATCCGAACTGAGTTACTTTCTGATCATCACGATGGCAGCCCTCTTAATGACCTTTGTCCTGCATTGGGTTTTGGGACTGGATCGGCTCACATCGTTCCACTCATTCGGTGGGGAGGTGGTCGACATCCTGGTCTTT
>QHXL01000314.1 GCA_003222935.1 Acidobacteriota bacterium | reverse complement strand
GCACGTTGCAGCGTGACTAACCTTCGCAGTTCTCTCAACGGCTGGGGACTGTCGTCAATTCGCAAGTCGAAGGTGCGATCCTTCCACGCCTGGCCGGTCGGTTTTCCAGTGACCACGATTAATGCTGCTGATTGTCGACCGCGAATATCACCACCTGCTAACTGTGCGGCATCGAGCGCAGCTAACATGCGATCCGCAAGATCGCCTTTAGTTGCTTCGAAAGCGCGTGCCATTGCCGGCCAAATTTTATCGTTCAGCATCAGGTTGGCCTGGACAGAAAAATCCTTGCCGACTATATGTCCGGCGGCCTGGATATCGTTCTTGCCGGTGAAAGCATCGACTCGACCTTGTGAGTCGATCATTGCTACTTGTCTCACTTCTCTTCCTTCGTCTTTCGCCAGTAGTTCCTTCAGCGTATCAGGTGCGCTCTTGCCGTCGCGCATCATCTCGAGACCTAACTTGCCGTAATTAGGATTGACGAAAGATTGAGTTGCCACTGCCCCGACACCGGCCTCGGCCCAGGGAACTATTGGACCAACTGAGAACCAGTGTGATTGCACTGCTACTCCGAGCTCCCCTGTCGTTGGATCACGCGCGACGATTGAAAATGTGTGAACGGGACGAAGTGGAACTCTATTATCGAAGTCAGCGGGGGCGCGCTCGGGTTCACTACGGAAAGGCGTCCTATGCCCCGCTTGCCACCCTTCCCGACTTGTACTACTTGTCGAACTACTTTTAGCTGCGGGGGCTATCTGACTAACGGCAGCAAGACTGAGTGCTGTGACGAACACAAGAATAAGCAAACGACGCATTTGGTTTTCAACCTCCTTAAGTGGACCACTTAAGAGACGAATGGGTAGAAAGGTGTGTTACGGAAAATCCAGAAGCTCAGGACCACAACAAAAATAAGGTAGATAACGTTTGCAGGCAGCGCGTTTGCTCGGGGAGTCTTTTCTTGAAACGCGTAACTCGTGTAACGCAAGAGCGCAAAAACCAGGAACGGAAGCGCGATGATAAATAATGGATTCAGAGTGAACGCTGTTGTCAGGTGACCGTGTAGCAGGTTGTGTAGCGCGCGTGTGATTCCACACCCGGGACATTGCAATCCGGTGAGGAAACGAAATGGACAAAGTAGAAAGAACCCGGTCTTCCCTGGCTCGAACGTAAAAAGATAGATCGCACCGGTGATCATTAATACCCAGAGTGCGATTACGGTTGTACGGCGATACCAAAACTCAACACGCATGAGTTCGCAAGGCTATCATGAGAAGTGAGATTTAGTTATGTAGAGTTTTTGGGAGGGCCGGTTAGAACCAGCCCTTCTTTCCCTGGATGTAGGTTCGGACAAACTCTTCATCGGACTTGGTGAGATAGATAATTCCTTCGACAATTCCAATGATGTTGGTAACTCCACAGGTAAGCAGACCGAGCACTAACATAATAATGCCTTCGGTGTTGTATCCCAGGATGAACTTGTGCACTCCGAGCCAGCCGAGGAGGATGGCGCAGATACCCGCTGTGGTCTTCTTATCGGCGCCCATTGCTTTCCAATCGGTCATCGCATTTGGATTGACGGATTGCATGGGCTGATAACCGCCGCTCACAACCGGAGTCAGTGGTGTTTGACAGTTCGAACAATACTGCGCCAGGTCGTCATTTATGGCGCCGCATTTCGTGCAATATCTAGTCATCTTTGTCGAAGGCTCCAATACTCTCTCGAATTAGATTTTCTGTTCGAGATATCGATACTGCTTTCTGAAACGTTGGCTTAGGAGTTACCGATTATGCTCAACCCGCCAATCACAAAGGCGAAGAGCAAATAGCAAAGCCATCCGACAATTCCGATTCCGCCGAAAATGTAACTAAACAGCTTTGCTTTCTTCGAAGCATCCATCGCTCCCGGAATGTCACCCGCAGCAACTTTACTGTTCACCTGTGCGGCGAACACTATGCTGATGATTCCTAAGGGAAAACAGCACACCGCCGAGATAATTGCTGGTACCAAATAGTTCGGAATTTTTTCGGCAGTGCCTGGGGGAGTCCATTCGTTTGACATTCTGTTTTCTCCTAATCGAGAGCTAGGTTTATAAGTTTGGAAAGTTGAGTTAATGCTTACGCAGCATAGCCGCCGACCCCACCAGTGTTTGGTGGCGGTGGTGGCGTCAGGTCGCCTTTGCGTTTTTCGAAGATAGGGACACCGAGCAGTCCGCCGATAATTGCGAATATGAACAAAATCACTGCGGCAATAAGTTGATTGACAATGGCTCCGGCAACGGTTGCGCCCGCAGCCATCTGTTGGCGCATTAACTCCGCTTGAGAAGGATTCACACTCTCGACGAAGTTCACCATCACAGACTGCATAGCAGTTCCAACCGCAAGTTGTACGGGAATTCCGATCACAACAACGATTGCACCACCAACGAGACCGGCTAATACACCGAGTATTGCGCCGTCCCCTGCACTCGCTGGCGTAGGTGAACTATTAACGTAAAGCTTAGTAGCAAGCGCTCCGCCTAGTAGCGCCCACAAACAGCAGCAAATGTTTGCAAAATTGACGAATGGGATTACCGAAAGTAGTCCCAGTACCACTCCCCCGATAAGGGCAGGCTTCAGTTTGTTGTTCATCTTACTTGCACTCTCTAGCTAAGAAAGTTGGCACAACTAAAGTTATTGATCGATTGGAAACGGATTGGTTCGGATCGCGCAGGAATAACTAACAAACAGGGGGAGGCATTGTCAATCCCGACTAGTCGGGATTGACGATAATTGTTTGAAATAGAATTACTTCAGCACTTCGATGCGGTCGCCGGCTTGCAGTTTTGGATCACCTACCTCACCGGACTTGATCTGCTTGAGGTTGAAGCGGGTGGTAACCAGGTGTCCCTCCGCACCATCCCTGGAAATCTCCACTATCGTTTCACTCTTACGAACGCCGCCGGCAGCCAGTATTGCCTGTAGCAGAGTAAGGTTTGGTTGAAAGTATTTCTGACCCGGGTAGGTGATCTTCCCGGCGATGTAATAGAACTGTTGAGGTAGCTCTGTAACTGTTATCACGTCACCGGTAAGTACGAGTGTGTTGAGAGCAGCGGAATTGGCGACATCGAGTGTCTGACCTGTTGAACCACCTCTCATAATCGCCACTCGACCGGCGTCGTTACGAAGTTGCGATTCAGATAGAACGACATAGAGGGGAACAGCCTCGCGTCTCAGGAACCGTGTACCAGGTGAAGCAACGAGTCCGTTTACCACGACCGAATGACTTCCGTACTGACGAACCCCAACGGAAATCTGTGCGTTATCAGTTATCGCCCGCCGCTTGAGTTCGTAAGCCCCACGACTGAAATTGGACCACCCGCTACAGGCAGATCAATTACTCCACCGCCGACGACGGTGAACAACGTTGAGCGCCCAGAGTTCGCCGAATTCAAAAAACGAACGTCAAGGACATCGCCTATACCAATTTTGTAGACCTCGGTCATATTTGTCGACACGGAAGCGACCGGTTCCACAGTTGTTGATGCCGCTGTGTTAGCTGGACTCTCGGTTGACTTGCCAGCCAGTTCGTTTGCGTGATTTGAACTTGCTTCTGTTTCTAATCCTGGTGAACCGGCAGGTACTACGGCCAGTGGATCACTCGCCGCCACGTTTTGGAGAACGTCCGAGAAGAACGAGTCGTCTTTGATAATTCGATAAAGGACAGCAGCCAGGGGCGAGTTAGTTTGGACCAGCTTCTTATACTCTTCGGTCGATTGCGCTTTCTTACCGAGTACGTACGACATTACTCCGAGTCGGAAATGTGCTTCGGGCCATTCTGGTCTAAAGCGCACCGCCTTCTTGAATGAATCAAGAGCCTCTTTGTAAGCCTTCGACTTCGAGTAAGTCATTCCGAGGCTAAAGTGGGTTTGAGCGGCTTCAGGTTTGAGCTTCAGAGATTGTTTGAAGGCGGAGATTGCCTCATCGAGTTTTCCTGCCTCTGAAAGAGCAAGCGCCGAGTCGTAGTGCTTTTGTGCAGCACTGCTTGGATCAGGAACTGCGCCGGGTTCCGGTTTTTCAGAGGAACTATTAGTCGCACTCCGTAGAGTGTTTTGAGATAGCGTCTCCTGGTTGTTCCGAGATTGGGGGCTTGAAGCTGGCTGCTTTGGGGAATCCGTAGACTGCCCGAAAGACTCTACTGAAGAACAAGCGACCAAAAGGGAGAGAAGGGTAACTGAGATTGCTTTCTTCATGATTTTATTCAGGGACTTGAAATTCCGACTTTCGCGGTAAGAGCTCGTGTTGCGGCGCCTTGGACGGTTACTTTGTGGCGCGGATTATACACGATTACCTGCGAACCTTAAGAGCCCTCGAGCAACGGTTTTAACTACGACTTAAGAGGATAAAAACCCCCAATACCGGGAAACTTCCCGCAAAATGTCCGATAAACTTTAGTTTGTCGATCGTTCGATAACCAGGCTCGACGACAAACTAAAGTTCGTCGGACATTTCTCGGACATTCGGGACATCGCCCGCTTACTTGAGCCGTTAGGCGTCTGGTATAGTGAGAGGTTCACCGATGAGGGCGAGTCCTCACAGTGGACAACAAATAAGACTAGGTGGTTTGTAGTAGACGTTATGTACGAGTTTGCAGTTACTCCAGCTGTTACCAATATTCGCAGGCGCGGTGTCGAAATATCAGAGGTGGCCCCTGACAGTCTTGGCGCCGAGATGGAGATCGAGCCAGGCGATCGAATAATTAAGGTCAACGGCAGAACGGTTCGAGACTATCTCGACTTCCGCTTTCACACGGCCGGTGAAACTGATCTGGTACTCGAAGTTCGCAAGAAGAGTGGCGAAGATTGGGAAGTGGAACTTGAACGGGCCGAGCATGAAGATTTCGGTTTCTCGTTCGAAGCCATCGTCCCTCGACAATGCGCGAACGAATGCATCTTCTGTTTCTGTAACGGCAATCCCTCGGACGCCAGGCCTTCCCTCTTTATCAAAGACGAAGACGTGCGGCTGTCGTTTCTGTATGGCAACTACACAACGTTGACTTCACTCACTGACGACGAAATGAAACGTATCGTCGAACAACGGTTGTCGCCTCAGTATGTTTCAGTTCATGCGACAGACCTTGATGTGCGCGCATACCTGCTTGGTATTGATAAGGAACGCGCAGACATTTCAAAAAAGTTGAAGACGTTGCTTGATGCCGACATCGAAGTGCACGCACAAGTTGTGTTGTGTCCGACGATCAACGATGGTGCGGTCCTGTTAAAAACAATCGCTGACCTGGCCGCCGAGTATCCGCGGATAACAAGTGTCGCGATCGTGCCTCTTGGTCTAACTCAATACAACATGGATTCCAGGTTGACGGCGGTCACGCCGGAGTTCTGTCGCGACTTGATCGATCAGTTGACCCCGGTGCAAAAGGATCTGAACTCGCAACTCGGCACTAACTTCGCGTTGCTTGGTGATGAGATCTATCTAAAGGCGGGACGCACTATCCCACGGCGATCGCATTACGGTGCTTATCCTCAAATTGAAGATGGGGTCGGAATGGTGCGCGCTTTCCATGAAGAGTTTGCCAGGCTAAAAAAGCAGCTGACTCGTAAAGGTGTGGACCATTTAAACAAAAAACCCGGAACGGTTTTTACGGGAACGCTCTTCGCCCCGGTTTTGACAACCGCTATTGAGAGCCTGAATAAAACATACGGCACACGCCTGAATGTAGCTGCTGTGACGAACAATTATTTTGGTGGAGACGTTTCGGTCGCAGGTCTTGTTACAGGAAGAGACCTGGTAGCTGCTCGCAATCAAATCAACGGCGAGTTTGTTCTGATACCGCGACAGATGTTGAAGAGCGACGAAGCAATCATGCTCGATGGAATGACGTTGACTGAAGTAGAAAAAGCATTGGGTGTCCCGGTTCATGCCGTCAATCTAAATGAACTCGCAGCGTTAATCATGAACGCAAACTAGTCGCATGATGGAAGCGTCACAAACTTCTTCTTCCAACAATTCAAGATCAATTCTCGACGTAGGCTGTGGTCAGAATAAGTTTCCTGGCGCTATCGGCATTGATGCGAATCCTCGCAGTCATGCCGACGTCATTCATGATCTTGGCGTCTTTCCTTATCCCTTCGCGGATGATCAGTTTGATGAGATCATTTGTCGTCACGTGATTGAGCATGTGCCGGACGTGATGGCGTTTGTCGTAGAGCTTCATCGAATCACAAAGCCAGGTGGACGATTAAAGATAGTCACGCCACATTATTCGAATCCTGATTGGGCAACCGATCCCACTCACAAGAATCACTTCAACAGCTACTCGTTTACTTGTTTTGTTCCTAAGGAAACTCCCTTTCCTTTTTATACTGACGCCGAACTACGTCCACGAAAAACCTACGTGAGCCTGGCAAATCTTTGGAGAGGTTTGGGCGTTGAATTCCTGGTAAATCTTGATCAGCGATGGCCGGCATTTCGCTTCACCCGAAAATTCTGGGAGTTTTATCTTTCAACAATAATGCGAGGCAAAGAGTTGTGGTTTGAGTTCGAAGTGGTGAAATGACTTCGGCTGCCATGACCTGACCAATTTCTTACCAATTTGCCCATTATCCAGTCTCCCGGTTCAATTATTTGAATAGAAATCCAGAAAATGAAATCAACTTCTTGGTTCAATGTACGGAAGCATGGATAAATCCCTGACTTTGGAATGACCGCCCTGCTGGCTCAGTATTTGCTTCGTTAGGCAGCACACAACGCCCGTTTTAGTTCACGGGCAGTCCAAATCTTACCTGAAAAAGTAGTTTGCTCGGTTCTTCAATCAAGTTTACTCGTGTCGAGAAGCCTAGATTCACGACGAGTAAGGTCTAAAACCATTTTGGAGGATTACGTGATGAGAAAAGGTTTACAGATGTATTTTCTGGTACTCCTGACTCTCGCCGTAAGCAGTGTTATCGCGTTCGGCCAGGGAAGTACTGGCTCTTTATCGGGGACAGTGGTTGACCCGAAGGGAGCGGTAGTGGCAGGTGCGACGGTTGTTGTTAAAAACGTCGGCACCAATCAGGAAAACACTACCCAGACCAGCGGTGAAGGAACTTTCAATGTCCCTTCATTAGTTTCTGGAGTCTATATAGCCACAATTAATGCGGCGGGCTTCAAACAAGCCGTCGTCACTGATATTAAAATCGACGTAGGCAAGCCTTCGAGTATTAGCATAGGACTTGAAATTGGATCTGCGAACGAGAGCGTGACCGTAGTCGGCGGTGGTGAGTTGCTGCAAACGCAAACTGCCACGGTCGGTACGACACTCACTGGTCGTCAGATCACAGATTTACCTACCGCTTCACGCGATGCGCTTGACCTGGTGTTGGCAATGCCGGGCACCACGACGGTTGGCCGGCCACGCCAGTCCTCCGTTAATGGATTGCCCAAGGGCGCGCTCAACATCACGATCGACGGCATCAACGTGCAAGACAACCTGCTCAAATCAAACGACGGGTTCTTCACGTATGTTCGCCCCCGAACAGATGCGATCAGTGAAGTGACAGTTTCAACTTCAACCCCAGGCGCGGAAAGCTCTTCAGAGGGCGCCGTGCAAATCAAGTTCGTAACACAGGGCGGATCGAATGACTATCACGGTGGTGTCTACTGGTATCACCGCAACCCTGCACTCAATGCGAACTACTGGTTCAATAATCGGGACCTGGCTCCAGATCCGGTAACCCACAAAGCGCCGCAGGCCAGGATTCTTTTGAATCAGCCCGGTGGCAAGTTTGGTGGTCCAATTCGGTTCCCTGGTATCTTCAACGGTAAAGATAAAGCGTTCTTCTTTGTTAACTACGAAGAGTATCGCTTGCCGGAAAAAACGTCCCGCACCAAAAACATCCTGAGCACGCAAGCTCAGAACGGTATCTTCCGTTTCCTCTCAAGCTCTTTTGAACCAGGCAACTCAGACACTACTTGCTCGGGTTCTGGCTCAACCAGGATTTGTTCCACGAATGTTTATGCAGCGGCGCAACGTGCCGGTCTGGCATTCGCTACTCCTGATCCGACCGTCGCCGGTTTGCTGAACAATATTCGCAGTTCAGTAAACGGACTCGTCATCAAGGACACAGGCGATCCGAACGTGCAGCAGGTTTCGTTTACGAACGTAGGTGGACAGGTTCGTAAGTTCCCCACAGTTAGATTTGACTTCAACCTTGGCAAGAATCATCACTTGGAGAATATCTGGAACTATCAACAGTTCCGTTCCAGTGTCGACTTCTTGAACAGTGTGGATCCGGCATTTCCGAATTTTCCAAACTACGGAAGTCAGGATTCGAATCGTTTCTCGAATTCAACTGCCTGGCGTTGGACCATCAACCAAAACGTCGTCAATGAAATGCGTTATGGAATCCTGGGTGGCACGAGCTTGTTCTTTGCTCAGGTTAACGCAGGGCAATTCCAGAACCAGGGTGGCTACAGTCTTGGTATCAATTCTTTCGCTTCCGGTGGATTTACTATTAACAGTGCCACTGTCACCAACGCACCGAGCCGTCGTCATACTCCGGTTCGTCAGTTCAATGACAACATAACCTGGAGCAAGGGCAACCACTCGTTGAACTTTGGTGGAAACTTCACCAGGATCACGTATTGGAACCAGGGTGTTACTGCTGTCCCCGCGATCTCATTCGCGACCAGCGCAACGCTCGACCCGGCTGGAACGAACGCATTCAGTTCACTGGCTGCAACTCAACAAGCGAATGCTTCGCAGCTCTACTACGTTTTGGCCGGTCGCCTTAACGCGGTGAACGCCAATGCTCGTCTCAGCGAAGATACGCTCAAGTACACATACTTAGGCGATCTCGAGAGCCGTGCTGCACAGAAAGAGTATGGAATCTACGGTCAGGACAGCTGGAGAATTCGTCCGAACTTGACCCTTAACTTCGGACTTCGCTGGGAAGTACAGCTTCCGGTCGAAGCTCTGAACGACACCTTCGCTCAGGTTTCCTATGAAGGTCTCTACGGAGAGTCCGGCGTTGGCAACTTGTTCAAACCGGGTACCGTCGCCGGCGCTCCTTCTACCTATGCCTTGTTCGGTAAAGGCTATAA
>QHXL01000670.1:2483-4147 GCA_003222935.1 Acidobacteriota bacterium | reverse complement strand
AAAACGAGATTGCCCACGACGTATCAAGCAAACTGAAGGTCAAGTTATCTGGTGCTGATCAGCAAAAGATGTCGAAGATGTATACGACTGATCCGGAGGTCTATCGACTCTATTTGCAAGGCCGTTTCCATTGGAACAAGCGCACGAAGAGTGAAGTTGAAAAGGCGGTCAGTTATTTCAAACAAGCTGTCGATAAAGACCCAAACTTCGCACTGGGATATGTTGGCATGGCCGACTCCTTCGAAGATCTAGATCGGCCAACCAAGAAAGAATACATACGGCGAGCTCTGGATATCGACGACAACCTTGCTGAAGCCCATGCCTCACTCGGTTATCAATACATGTGCGCCCAGGATTGGGTCGCATCGGAACGCGAATTAAAGCGCGCGATGGAACTAAATCCCAATTATGCGCAGGCATACGCCTGGAATGGCGCGCGATTGATGATGATTGGTAAGTACAACGAATCGCTGGCTGCGATCCAGCGAGCTCTCGATATCGATCCGACTGCTAATGGCATCAACTTCTATAAAGGAGTTTGTCTTGCCGTTTCGGGAAGACGGGACGAAGCACTTCAGCAGTTCAAAAAAATGATTGAAATGGATCCCACGTTCCCCTGGACACACAATTTCCTTTCGCGCATTTACCGATGGACCGGCAACCACGCAGCGTCCGTCGAGGAACGCGCCATATCGCTGGACCTTGATGGAGATACTGAAGGAGCAAAACGAACTCGCGAGAGTTTTGCTAACGGTGGCTGGGAAGGCTATCAGAGGATGTTGCAAGAGCGAAATACTGGTCCAATGTCCAAGGGGGGACTAACGGAGCTCGAGAGAGAGATAACGATTGAAACATTGACGCGTCAGGCCAATGAAGGCAGCTTTTGGCTTTTTCTCATCAAGGTCGATCCGATGTTCGATCCGTTACGTGGCCATCCCCGCTTTCAGGAGCTGCTCAAGAGATTCGATCCGCCGCGCTAGGCGGTAAGCAGTAGGCAGGAGTCGTAGGCAGGGGCAGTAAGCAGGAGCAGTAGGCAGGAGCAGTAGGCAGGAGCAGTAGGCAGGAGCAGTAGGCAGGAGCAGTAGGCAGGAGCAGTAGGCAGGAGCAGTAAGCAGACAGACGCAAGACAGGGGGCTTACAACTTTTATCGGCTGAACCTAATAATGCCGCGGGGTAATCAGTAATTCTCATTCACCCCTGGCTTTAGCCTGGGGATCGACAGCCGCAACAAAACCGGGAAACCGTTTAAACGGTTTCTCGTTGGCCAGTCTCAATACTAGTGCGCCGCTTTAGAGTTTGACAAAAATAGCTTGAACCGTTGAACAAAGAACTCGCTGCCAATACAACGCTCTCTCATTACCGCATCATCTCGAAACTTGGTGCAGGCGGAATGGGTGAGGTTTACCTGGCGCTCGACACAACACTGGATCGAAAAGTCGCGATCAAATTCCTGCACGAAGAGTTCAGTAAAGATCGAGACAATCTGAAGCGCTTCATCCAGGAAGCCAAGTCTGCATCCGCGCTAAATCATCCAAACATACTCACCGTACATGAAGTCGGAGAAGTGGACGGTAAAAACTACATCACCACCGAATTGATCGATGGCAAGACGCTTCGTGAGCATCTCTTGCACAAAGAGGCGCTGTCGTTGAATGCGATCTTGA
>QHXL01000670.1:2033-2478 GCA_003222935.1 Acidobacteriota bacterium | reverse complement strand
TGAAGATTGGCGTCCAGGTCGCAGAAGCACTTTCGGCGGCGCACCAGGCCGGGATTATTCATCGCGACATCAAGCCGGAGAACATCATGCTTCGCACTGACGGCTATGCGAAGGTGCTCGATTTTGGGTTGGCGAAGTTGACGGAAAAAAGACCGGGCGAAGGGGTGATGGGGAGAGCCGGGGACGAAGGAAGAACTCTGATCGCTCCGTCTCCACAAGTCAACACTGCTCCCGGCCTCGTGATGGGAACGGTCTTCTATATGTCGCCGGAACAGGCGCGCGGCAACCCGGTTGATGCCCGCACAGATATGTGGAGCCTCGGTGTGGTGCTTTATGAAATGGTCGCCAGGAATATTCCTTTCCGCGGTGAGACTTCGAACCACACGATCGTTGCGATTCTTGAGCATGAGCCTCGGGCACAAGAATCGCAACGATCGTGTGGTTC
>QHXL01000670.1:0-1981 GCA_003222935.1 Acidobacteriota bacterium | reverse complement strand
TACCAGTCTGCGCGCGACCTCTTGATTGATTTGAAGAATCTTCACAGAGACCTTGATATTCAGGGTGAGCTGGAACGGTCGGTGTCGAACCTTGCCGCCAACCCAGTCAATGAACAGGAAACGCGCGTCAATCCTGCTAACTCAATGGCTGCGACCAGAAGAGGTCAAGCTGTCGCAACGCAGAACGCCTCGAGCCTTGAATACGCTGTCTCTCAGGCAAAAAGTCACAAACTTGCTGCGGCCGCATTAGGACTCGTGGTGGTTGGAGTGATTGTGACTGCCGCGTACTTTGCTTTCGTTTCCGGAGGCAGCAGAAATCAGATCAATTCGATCGCAGTGATGCCCTTTGTTAACGCCAGCAATAACGCTGACGTCGAATATCTCTCCGACGGCCTGACCGAAACGCTAATCAATCCGCTGACACAACTCCCTGGACTTTCTGTCAAAGCCCGCAGTTCCGTGTTTCGTTACAAAGGCAAGGAAGTCGATCCGCAAACGGTCGGCAACGAGTTAAGTGTGGAAGCGATCTTGAACGGTCGTATTGTCCAACGGGGTGATGACCTGACAGTCTATCTTTCCCTGGTTGATACGCGAACGAACAATCAACTGTGGGGTGAGCAATACAATCGTAAGTTAACGGACCTCCTGTCGTTGCAAACTGCCGTGGCCCACGATGTAGCAACGAAGTTAAGAACAAAACTCTCAGGTTCGGATGAGGAGAAGGTTGCCAGGAACTACACGCAGAATCGGGAGGCCTATCAACTGTACTTGCAAGGGCGCTTTTTCGCGAACAAGCGCACTCCCGAAGCGATCAGAAAAGCAACTGATTACTTTCAACAGGCGATCGACAAAGATCCAAATTACGCACTCGGCTACGCTGGTCTCTCGGATGCGTATGCGTTGNNNGAGGCGGTGCGTCCCAGGAGCTATTTCCAAAGGCCAAGGATGCTGCTCTGAAATCTCTTTCCCTGGATAACAGTTTGCCCGAGGCAAATAATGCGTACGGATTTGTTTTGGTTCTCTGGGATTACGACTACGCCGGGGCGGAACGGCAGTATAGACGCGCAATTGAGCTCAACCCGAATTACGGTCTGGTGCGTCAGAATCTTGGAGTTATGCTCAATCGGATCGGACGGCACGAAGAAGGGATGACCGAGATTCGTCGTGCCCTGGAGCTTGAGCCGCTCTCCATGGTCATTAACCGTCTCTACGGAGACGCCCTCGTTTGCGCGAAGAGTTATGACGAAGGCCTGGCCCAACTCAAAAGGACTTACGAGCTAGATCCCACTTTTCCCACGACCCAACTCAGTCTGTCGGCGGTCTATCAATTGACAGGCAGATTTGCAGAGAGTGTTGAGTCATTCGCCAGGTATCAAGACCTCTCGGGAAGACCGCAGATTGCGAAGCTCGCGCGAGATAGTTTCGCCTCTGGGGGTTGGCATGAATTTCTGGCGAACATGACCAGGATTCCTGCGCCGGAAGGGGTGTCGTCGTTCATGTCGGCAGTGTTTCTGTTGCAGCTGGGCGAGAAGGACAGAGTCTTCGCAGAACTTGAGAAGGCGGTCTACAACCGTGAGTACCAGCTACTCTACATAAAGATCGATCCACGCGTTGAATCGTTGCGCAGCGACTCGCGTCTGCAGGATTTGATTCGGCGGATGCACTTTCCCGAGTGACCTTATCTAATGAGATGACGCTAGCAACAGGTACACAATTCGGTCGCTATGAGATCCGATCGCAACTAGGTGTTGGCGGTTGGGCTCGAAGAAGCCAATGGAAATAATCAGGTTGGCCTGGTAATGGAGTTGGTTGAAGGATGGCGGCCGCTCAAAAATCGTCTTGGTCTTAAATTGGCTCGAGGAGTTGAAACAACGATTGGGCCAGTGAGCAAGGCACCTCGAACGGAAGATCATCCACTGATTACGCCGACTACACAGATTCCGGATACGAAATGAACGCACACAACTTCGTCTGCCTACTG
>QHXL01000313.1 GCA_003222935.1 Acidobacteriota bacterium | reverse complement strand
TGGTGAAACGCTTCGTGAGTTGATAGTGAGAAATGCCATTTCGCCGGCGATGGCTCTGGATATAGCAGACCAGGTTTGTGTAGCACTTTCGGCGGCTCATGCTGCCGGAATTATTCATCGCGACATTAAGCCGGAAAACATCATGCGTCGTCCCGATGGCATAGTGAAGCTGCTGGACTTCGGGATCGCCAAACTGACTGAACCGGATCCGTCAGTGTCGACGAATCAAACTCAGACTGAGTTTGGTGTTGTGATGGGAACCGTGAGTTATATGTCACCGGAACAAGCGCGCGGGCTGGCAGTCGATGAACGAACTGATATTTGGAGTTTGGGAGTTGTTCTCTACGAAATGTTGACTGGTCGTCTGCCGTTTGCGCAGCCAACCAGGCTCGACACAATGGTCGCGATCCTCGAACGAGATCCAGAACCGCTTTTGGAAACAAGTAGTGCCGGTGTCAAGAATCTGATCGAGAAGTGTCTTTCAAAAGAGGCTGACTCGCGATATCAAACTGCAACTCAATTGCTCGACGGTATCAGACGACTCAAGCCATCCGTGGAGAATCTAAGCCTTGAGAAGTCAGTGTCGATGATGGCTGATACCGAACGTCCGACTGTTTTGTTGCGTCCCAGGTTCACAAGTCGGTCAGCAGCCATAGTTGTTTCGGTGATTCTACTGGTGAGCTTGATCGGTGCCTTGGTCTTCCGACAATGGTCCAAGCAGACGACTCAAACGCTGACCACTCAACCGGAGGTGGCCTTCAAACTCTACAAGAACATGAGTGACGAAGAACGGTTGGAGTTTGTTGCCCGGCAAGAGCAACGCATTTCGGCGCTTTTAGGGGACAGAACAGCGAAACCTAATGCAGATGCTGTGCAAGCGATCAAGCGCCACGTTGATAGTTACGTTGGGCGCGAGACAGATTCAGCGAAAGCAGAGGAATCGTTGCCGGTGATTTTCGCTCGAGCGTTGCCCTATCTGCCTACGATTGGACATTCGTTTAAAGAGCGGAATGTGCCGGTGCTGATAGGGGTCTATTTGCCGATGGTCGAGTCGGAATACCGAACGTGTTATGAAAACGCTTCCGGCTCAAAAGGCCTTTACCAGTTCATCCCGCCAACAGCGGCTCAATACGGGGTGGCGAAAGAGGAAATGTGCGACGCAGAGAAGATGACGCCGGCCGCCGCTCATTACCTTGCTGATCGCATGGCAGAACTCGGAGACGATTCACAAAGTTTGACGCTCGTGATCTTGAGTTACAACACCGGCGCGGAGTGGGTCAGGAATACGCTTCGTAATCTTAGGGCCAGTGGTAACTACGACAGGAGCTTCTGGACCATGTTTGCGAATCGCGACAAGCTCGGTGATACGTTTCGCAGAGAAGCCGTTGACTATGTGCCGACGTTTTTTGCAGTTGCGATAATTGGCGAGAATCCCGCAGTGTTCGGTTTGTCTATGCAGCCCCTATCCAGCCTCGCTGAATAGACTAATCATTTTCCAGATCTCATTTGACATTTTTCAGTTGGCATTCGGAAAGCGGTTACATCAATCTACAAGGACCGCATCTTCAAAATGCCCATTGAAAAATGTCAAATGAGATCTGGAAAATGATCAGTGTTTGACGAAGATGTTTTCGCGTTCGTTTGCTGGTTTCGGTGGTGGTTCGTTTGAACTGCTCGGGGTTGTCAGGTTTGGCATTGAGTTGTCAGCTGAATAGATTCCCAGCGTGCGCATCCTGAACTCGTCAGCATTGGTAGCGTTGTGCAACGCTTCTTCCTGTGAGATCAATCCAGACTGTAACAAATGAAACAGCGACTGATCGAACGTTTGCATTCCGTATTGTGAAGTTCCAGCAGCAATCGCCTCGCGTATCAAGTAAGTCTTTTCTTCGTTGATGATGTGATCGCGAATGAACGCCGTCGACACTAAAACTTCGATTGCCGGGACGCGACCGGCGCCTCTAGCTGCACGCACGAGTCTCATCGAAATAACCGCTTTTAAAATTCCGGCCAGCTGAATGCGCACAGACTTCTGTTGATGCGACGGGAATGATGAAACGATGCGTGTGATTGTTTCGGTGGCGTCGAGTGTGTGCAGAGTGGACAACACGAGGTGCCCCGTCTCGGCTGCCGTCAAGGCGGTCTCGATTGTTTCGTGGTCGCGCATTTCACCGACGAGGATCACGTCCGGATCTTGTCGCAGGGCGCCGCGAAGTGCTTCGGCGAACGAGCGTGTATCCACGTCAACTTCACGTTGAGATACGAACGACTGCTTGTCGCGATGAAGGAATTCGATTGGGTCTTCGATGGTTACAATGTGACCGCTGCGCGAAGCGTTGATGCAGTCGATCATCGCTGCGAGTGTGGTCGACTTACCTGAGCCCGTTGCGCCTGTGACAAGGATCAAGCCGCGACGTTCCTCGGCAATCCTTTCGATGACAGGAGGCAGACCCAGTTGGGCCGTACTCTTCGTTTGATCAGGAATAACGCGAAGCACAATGCTGACAGTTCCGCGTTGCTGGAAAATGTTAGCGCGGAAACGGCCAAGTCCAGAAACTCCGTACGCGATATCGACTTCAGACACCTCTTTGAACCGTTGCTTCTGACGATTCGACATCATCGTAAATGCCATGTCGAGAGTGTCTTCCGGTTTCAGACGCGGTGATTCAGCGACTGGATGGAGTTCACCACCGATACGCATTACAGGAAAGGCGCCAACTTTTAGGTGTAGGTCGGATGCGTTGTGACCCGTCGCAATTCGCAGTAGATCGTCAATTTTAGCAGCCATGAAAGCTTGCAGACCTTTCGTAAGTCATCGTCAGAGAGGTGGATTTTGTAGAATTTCGCGCGGGTTTAAGCGCTGGTGTTCTGGTTGGGGCGCGCCGGTTCATTGAGAGCAGCGCTGGTTTGAATATAGCTTGCTGGTATGAGAGCCGTCAATAATTGAGTTTTTTGGTGGTTATTTCTCTGAGTTGCTCTACGTCTCCGTGACTTCTCAGAAACTCGGTAGTCAGTCTTCACTCCGGCAGGAGTGACATGTTTATAGTAGCGTCATCGATGTCCCGAGACGCGGTTCGGCGGGCCGGAACGCAACAAGTTCTTGACCACTCAACTTCGTTCCGACCCGCCGAACCGCGCCGGAGGCTTGTGCTTGACCGATGCTATAAACATGCCACTGCCACCGGAGTGAACCTGCCTTGCGATTTCATCTCGTTACTGCTTCTCTAAGACAAGACGGGAAGCGCTGTGGTAGACCAAGACTCGTTATTCACCATCGAGAGTCGCACATACCTAAAGAAATAAGGCGGCCAACTAGGGCCGCCTTCTCTTACACTATGTACCGAAAACTATTCGCTGGGTGCTGTTTGATAGCTCAACTCGGGCTGTTCCGTCGTCGAGCTATCAATCGAACCAGCAAAACCATTGTTACTTGAGGATTGCTTGGCTTCGTTGACGTAAGTCAGCCAGTTTCCGGGAGCTTTCCGTTCGCCTTTAGTGATTTCGAAGAAGGCCTTCTGAATCTTTTCGGTAATTGGGCCACGACCTCCGCTTCCAACCGTAATCCGGTCAACTGAGCGGATGGGAGTGATCTCAGCCGCGGTGCCCGAGAAGAAGATTTCATCAGCAACATACAAGGCTGCACGTTGAATCGTTCGCTCCTTGACTGGGATTCCCAGTTCATCACAAATCTGGATCACGCTGTCGCGAGTGATACCCGGTAAAATCGAAGACGAAAGTGGCGGCGTGAGTACGGTGTCGCCGGCAACCATAAAGATGTTCTCGCCTGAACCTTCTGAAACGTAGCCGCGATCGTCGAGCGCGATACCTTCAGCGAAACCATTTAGTAAGGCTTCCATTTTAATGAGCTGCGAATTCATGTAGTTCGCACCGCTCTTTGCCATGGCCGGCATTGAATTTGGTGTCAGACGGTTCCAGGTTGAAACACAAACGTCCACGCCACGTTCGATAGCTTCGTCGCCGAGATACTTGCCCCAATCCCACGCACCGATGTAGCACGCGAGTGGGTTTGGAAAAGGATTTACACCGAAGGCCGGTTTTGCTTCATCAAGACTGCGGAAAAGTATCGGACGAATGTAGCACTGGTCCATTTCACTCTGCTTAACCAACTCGACTGCACCGTCGCAGAGTTGATCGAGAGTCCAGGGATGCTCCATGCGATAAATCTTGGCCGAGTTTAGTAGGCGTTGTATGTGTTCGCGGAGGCGGAAAATTGCCGGCCCTTTTTTCGTCGAGTAACAACGAATGCCCTCAAAAACGCTCGAACCGTAGTGCAGCACGTGTGACATCACATGCACGCGCGCGTCTCCCCACTTTATAAATTCTCCGTTGTGCCAAACGACGTCGCAAATGCGTGGTGTTGCCACATCTTTCGTCTTGCCGTCTTTTGAGAACATATCTGATTTACTCCTTATGAAATCACTCGGGCCGGAAGAGGGCGATACTTGCTTTTTACACAGAGTAATCTTAAAAAACTACAACTCTTTCACGTGCAAGTGGACACGGCACAATACAGTAGTTGCACTTTCCTTTGCAAGAAGGCTTGCCTCTCGTATCGGCACTTACGTAACATCGAAATCTAGTGCCTCAAAGACCAAAGATTACTAAATACCGCCACCTTCCGATAAACCTGCAAAAGCGTTCGACAAGTTATGTTTTAATTACGCTTTTCGCATTTACAGTGTTCTGTCCGGGATGTCGCAACCAAAAAATGAACCAACAAAATCAGATCCAAAACGTGCCCTCGAAGCCGAACGATGACCCGCTGGCTATTCACTACCGGGCCATCGCTATTGACATGCACGCTGACACCGTTCAGCGAGTCCTGGATGAGCACGTCGATCTCCAGCAGCAACTGACCGACGGGCACCTCGATGCTGTGCGGGCGAAGGCTGGTGGATTGGACGCACAGTTCTTCTCGATTTGGGTCGAGCCCCAGTTGTTTGGAAGTACTGGCCCACGTACGGTCAAACGAGCGGATGATCAGATTGCCGCGGTTCGCGCGCTCGCTGAGAAACATCCGGAGACCTGGCAGCTGGCGACCACTGCGAAAGATGTTCGAAACGCTGCCGAAAACGGAAAGATTGCTGCCCTGTTGGGGTTGGAAGGTGGCTACGCGATTGACGAACGCTTCGAGAATGTCGAGCGGTATTACCAGCTGGGTGTTCGTTACATGTCGCCCGCCTGGAGTGTGAGTACGAGTTGGGCGGGGTCATCGGGAGACGAAGTTGGCGCGACACGAGGTCTAAACGACTTTGGCAAAAGTGTTGTGCGCGAGATGAACCGGCTGGGAATGATGGTTGATGTTTCACACGTGTCTGACAAGACATTCTGGGACATTGTGAACACGTCGACTAAACCAGTCGTCGCGACGCATTCGGCGTGTCGAGCAATTGCAGACGTTCCCCGAAACTTAACCGACGACATGATCCGGGCGCTGGCAAAGACTGGCGGAGTTGTGAACGTTATCTTCTATCCGGAACACCTCGAACCTGGATGGAGTCAGAAAAAGAAGCAACTGGATGCTGAGATCGCTCCATTAGTGAAGCAGGCTTCAGAGAGTGAACCAGGTGACGCGGTAAGAAAGAAGTTGGCGCGCGATCGTGTTCGAACGGAACAGTACGGGCGTCGTCTTCCTGCGGTAACTGTGTCGCGAGTGGTGGATCATATTGATCACATAGTGAAGTTGGTAGGCGTCGATCATGTAGGCATTGGTTCCGACTTCGATGGCGTGCAAGCGACG
>QHXL01000312.1:2756-14403 GCA_003222935.1 Acidobacteriota bacterium | reverse complement strand
AGTCGTGCCCGCAATCTTGCTTTGCATGTTGACGCTGATGCTGCTGGGTTTGTTTCACGGACTACTCATTACTCGCCTCAATATGCAGCCATTCATCGTTACGTTGTGTGGCCTGCTGTTCTATCGAGGACTCGCTCGCTTCATTACCAACGATGAGACCAAGGGATTTGGAACATTTGCCGGGCTCGATTTTCTTCGCTTCCTGGCAAACGGTAATCTCTTCGGAATACCGATGCCTTTTCTGGTGCTGATTGTGATCAGTGCTATCACCTGGCTGGGTTTGCATCGATCTGTTTATGGCAGGTATCTGTTCGCAACTGGTCGTAATGCTGAAGCAGCGCGTTACGCCGGTATAAACACGCGTGGCATCATCACGACTGCCTACGTAATAGCCGGGGCACTCACCGCCGTTTCTGGAATTATTTTCGCCTTTTACACAAACTCAGTCTCGCCTGCAAATCATGGGAACGCCTATGAACTCTATGGAATCGCCGCAGCGGTTTTGGGGGGTTGTTCGCTGAGAGGCGGCGAAGGTTCGGTGATCGGCATCTTGATCGGGACAGCCCTGCTTCAAGTGCTACGAAATCTGGTTAACCTTCTCGAAATTCCTAGCTCATTGGATCTTGCTGTGATGGGCGCCGTAATACTCATCGGCGTAATGGCCGATCAGATTCTCACCGAACGCCGAAATCGCAGACAGGTTGCGATGATGAGAGAATCCGTAAAATCAACGGCTGAGTAGTACATTGAATAAGGGAACGAGTAACGGAATTTGGGAAGAGCGTTGGCACCCGCTGCGAGAAGAGTGGGTGATCGTTGCGGCCCATCGACAAGATCGCCCATGGAGTGGCGAGACAGTTCCGCAGGAACAACAAGCGATTCCACCATACGTCGACGATTGCTATCTGTGTCCGCGGAACGCGCGAGTGAGTGGCGCCGTCAATCCTGACTACGATGGCGTTTATGTTTTTGACAACGATCATCCTTGTGTCGGCATGAATGCACCCGCAGATGTGCGCGACGCAAATGGCATTTATCAAAGTCGTCCAGCCCAGGGAATCGCACGAGTCGTTTGTTACACGCCTCGCCACGATCAATCACTTGCTCAACTCGAGGCGAAAGAGATCGAGAATCTCCTTGCGGCATGGCAGGCCCAATACCGGGAGCTCGGTAGCCGTTCGGAGGTCAATCATGTACTGGTGTTTGAAAACAAAGGCGAGGTTGTAGGCGTCTCGAATCCCCATCCGCATTGCCAGATCTACGCAACCAACTTTGTCTTTAAGACAATTGAAACAGAAGCCGTGGCGAGCGCCCGGCACCTGGCAAGTCGAGGGAAAGTTCTGTTCCAGGAGATTATCGAAGCTGAACAACTCGACAACTCGAGGATTATCGCTGAGAGTAACTCCACCATTGCGTTTGTTCCCTACTTTGCTCGCTACGCATATGAAGTTTATGTGGCGCCAAAACAAACTCATTCAAGTCTGGCTGAACTCAACGACGCAGAAGTGGAAGACCTCGCCAAAGTTCTAAAAGAAACACTCGTGAAGTTTGATAACCTCTGGCAAATGCCTTTTCCGTATGTGATGGCCTTACACCAGGCGCCCACGGACGGCGGAGACTATCGGGGTTTCCACACCCACGTCGAGTTTCATCCGCCACTAAGAAAACCAAATCTACTCAAGTATCTTGCCGGACCAGAGATCGGTGGGGGGAACTTTTTGAGTGATACTTCTCCCGAGCAGAAAGCTGCCGAACTGAGATCCCTCCCGACAATTCACTACACTCGAAAATGACCGAGCAGTCGTTGGACATCGCGCAATTGATCGAACCATTGAAACGTCTTCATGGTTTGATTCGAGATGCGGTGGTGCAGTCGTGTGAAAACTCAGCACTTGAGGAACTCTCGTCAGTTGCTCGTGAAGAAGAAGGAGACACGATCTACGCGGTCGACAAGGTCAGTGAAGAGTTACTCGTTGATTTCTTCGAACGCGAAATCGCAACGATCGCTCCCGTCGTTCTCGTCGCGGAAGGGTTAGCAGCGGGGAAAGTTACTTTGCCCAAGGGCGCAAGTGAAGACGAGGCTGTGTGGCGAATCATTGTCGATCCGATCGACGGCACTCGTTGTCTCATGTATCAGAAACGAAGTGCGTGGATACTTACCGGTGTCGCGCCTAATCGAGGCCCAGCCACATCATTGCGCGACATCGAGTTTGCAATCCAGACCGAAATACCAACCCTCAAGCAACATCTTTCAGACTCTGCGTGGGCCACGAGGGGCCAGGGAGTAGAAGCAGTCCGATTCAACCGGCTCACTAAGGAAGCAATTCCCTTTTCAATGCGACCTTCCACCGCACCAACTATTTCGCACGGCTACGCACAGATCGCGAGGTTCTTTCCCGGAGCTCGTGACGAGCTTGCCGCGATCGACGAAGAAGTTGTGATTGCGGCACTTGGTCCAGTCCAACCAGACAAGGCACATTGTTTCGAAGATCAATACACTTCAACAGGTGGACAACTCTACGAGCTAATGAGTGGACACGATCGCTTCACCGCCGATCTGCGGCCGCTGATGAATAGGAAACTCACTGAACGAGGCAGCGTCATGGGAATCTGTTGTCATCCATACGACGTTTGCACCGAACTTATCGCGCGCGAGCTGGGAGTGATCGTTACCGATGATCAGGGTCAACAGCTGGACTACGAATTGTCAGTGAAACCCAATGTGACATGGATCGGTTATGCCAATCGCGGTATTCACAATCAGATTATGCCGCTCTTAAGTGAGGCACTGACGCGTCGCGGATTGCTCAGGTAGGCCCCAATGTCCGATAAACTTCAGTTTGTCGTGACTTGCTCAAGAGCCTGGATGGAGTCCAGCGTTACTTTTATTTTAAATCGCGACAAACTGTGAAGTTTATCGGACATTGGGGTCGTGAATGCGAGGTAGGAGTTGGCCAGCTAAGGCGCATCAATGAAGTATAGAGTGATAGAGGGGGTTTATCGATTCACTCCGGAGTCTGGACCAAAATGACTTCTTCAGCGCTTCTCGTGAACTTATAGTCACGCGCGCTCCCGGTCGTCTCGATGTCATGGGTGGCAACGCTGACTATTCAGGTTCGCTGGTTCTGCAACTGCCAATCGCCGATGCGACCCACGTCGCCCTGCAGACAGTTGCCTCGAACAGGATTCGAATTCTGAGTTTGGGCTCAAATACAAACGCGCGTTTTGCAGAACTCGATCTGGCTGATCTACTTTCAAGCAATCTGCAACCGATTGAATACGACGAAGCCCGGCGCAAGTTTAGTAACTCGGACAATCACTGGGTCGCTTACACTTTCGGTATATTTCTCGTCTTAATGTGCGAAACGAACTTTGTCTTTCCGCACGGGGTCGACATTCTTATCAAGTCGGATGTGCCTGAAGGAAAAGGAGTCAGCTCGTCTGCCGCAATCCAAGTGGCGACGATGCAGGCACTAAACGTCGCCTACGATTTACAGATTCCAGCGCTGGAGATCGCTCGTCTTTGTCAGAAAAACGAAAACCTGGTTGCCGGCGCGCCTTGCGGCATAATGGATCAGATGACGAGCGTTTGTGGTGAAGCGGATCGTTTGCTTGAACTCCTGTGTCAGCCCGCGAAGCTTCAAGGAACCCTGGCATTACCGTCTGAACTCGAGTTGTGGGGAATCGACTCCGGTGTTCGACACTCAGTCGGCGGAGCAGACTACGGGACAGTTCGAACCGCAGCTTTTATGGGATATCGGATCATCGCCGATATTGCCGGACGTCCCGTCGCACAAACGGAAGCACAGGGGAAGGTTCGTATTGATGACGGGAAATGGGCTGGCTATCTCGCGAACTTAACCGTGGATGAGTTTGAGGCAACCTACTCGCCTAAACTTCCTGAAAGCATGCGCGGGGCTGAGTTTTTAGATCGTTACGACGGGATTTCTGATCACATCACCAGCGTCAATCCCGAGATCGATTACCCGGTGCGAGCCGCCACTCGACATCCGATTTACGAACATGCCCGCGTCCGACAGTTCGCATCGATTCTGAAGAGCTGGCAAAGCCTTAACGATGGGCCAAGGCTCGGTCAACTCATGTTTCAATCACACCAGAGTTACTCGGATTGTGGTCTGGGTTCCGAGGCAACTGATCTAATCGTCGAACTGGTCCGCGCGCTTAAAAAAGACGGACTGTTTGGTGCAAGAATTACCGGTGGCGGAAGTGGCGGCACTGTCGCGGTCCTGGGACGACGCGGGTCGGGTGCCGCTATCAAACAACTACAACTGGAATTTCAGCAGCAAACCGGATATGAACCTTTACTGATTTCCGGTTCGTCACCCGGTGCAAGTATCTTCGGGCACATGAAAGTTGAACTGGCCTCGTAAAAGCTAAGTCTCTGTGCTACCTCAGTGCCCTCTGTGTCTCTGTGGTGAATTCTATCTCAGCAACTTAATCAACCACAGAGACACAGAGGGCACTGAGGTAGCACAGAGAAGATTCCATAACAGGCTCTTTTAGATTGATCCGAAACTTGAGGAAGAAACCATGAAACTGATGAGAGCTTTTTCTGCGATGTTTTTCTGTTTCGCGCTGCTTGGTGTCGCTATGGTAAATGCGCAAAAGGTCTCCAAAGATTCTTTTGGAAAAACTGCCGAAGGCGAAGGTGTAGACATCTACACGCTGACGAATCGAACCGGCATGGAAGCCAGGATCACAAACTACGGCGGGATCGTAGTTTCCTTGACAGCCCCTGATCGCGACAACAAATACGCGGACGTTGTTCTGGGGTTCAACGATCTCGACAGTTACCTGAAAGGTCATCCTTACTTTGGAGCACTCATTGGTCGTTATGGTAATCGCATCGCCAAAGGTCGCTTCAAACTGAACGGAACCGAGTACAAACTTGCGGTCAATAACGGAGAGAACCACCTGCACGGCGGGATCAAGGGTTTTGATAAAGTGGTCTGGATCGCGCAGGAGTACAAGTCACGACTTGGGCCAGCACTGTCTCTGACGTACAAAAGTAAAGACGGTGAAGAAGGTTATCCCGGTAATCTGACAGTCCGAGTTATCTACACACTTACGAACCGCAACGAACTGCGAATCGACTACAGCGCGTCTTCCGACAAAGACACTGTTACTAACCTGACTCATCACTCGTATTTCAATTTGGCCGGCGAGGGTAACGGCGACATCCTGAATCATCGACTCGCTCTAAAAGCGACTCGCTTCACGCCAACCGACGCCGGCTCAATTCCCACGGGCGAACTCCGCAACGTAAACGGAACGCCTTTCAGTTTTCTAAAATCAACTGTTATCGGTGAACGCATCAATGGCAGCGACGAGCAACTCAAGTTTGGCAGTGGCTACGATCACAACTGGATTGTTAATGGTCCTGCAGGCGTTCTCCGGCAGGCGGCATCGGTGTACGAACCCACCACCGGTCGAGTGATGGATGTTTGGACCACCGAACCTGGAATCCAGTTCTACACTGGTAACTTTCTCGATGGCACCCTGACCGGAAAGGGTGGGAAACCATACGCGCGCCGAACCGGCTTCTGTCTCGAGACCCAGCATTATCCGGATTCGCCAAACCATCCGACCTTCCCAACGACGACTTTGAAAAAAGGCGTAACCTATAAATCAACGACCATCTACCGCTTCACAGCTCGAAAATAGGATTGTAAAAATAGAAATCCCACCACGGCACCCCACACAGTGGGTGGTTCGTTAAAGTCCTACCTACAAAGACGAACACCAGCGCGCGCCTGAATCCCGCGGCAGTGGGTTTCGATTTTTAGCTAAACATGCGCGAAGTTTTAAGACGGACAGGCTCGACTTAAAAATTATTGTTGACTCAGAATCCGAGGCCATGCTATTAGTTCGCGTCACGAACTAATGCGAAATAGTTCTAGCCCTTCCTTTCTTACGTAAGAGAGCAGCCTTGCCTTTGAACTCGATCCGGGTGTCTGTATGCGAAAGATCGACTTGACCAATTTTCAGGTGGCTACGAGCGAAACGGCGCGTCACATCAACCGTCGCATCGTCCTCAACCTGATTCGAAGTCATCAACCAATCTCTCGCGCTGACCTGGCCCGTCACTCGGGACTTCAGCGCAGCACTGTCTCGGTAATCACAGAGCAACTCATCGAGGAACGTTGGGTAACAGAGGGTGCGAATGGTCACGTTCCGCGCGGGCGACGGCCCCGCTTTCTGCACCTAAACAAAGAGCGAGTCGGAATTATCGGCGTTAATATTCGACCCGCTATGACCACGCTGGCGCTCGCAAATCTTGATGGACATTTTGTCGCGCAGGAGTCGCTGCCCACAGCGCAAGACCCGGCTGAGTTCATCAAGGATCTGGTGCCAAGACTTCTAAACCTTAAGAAAGTAAGGCCTGAACTGACCTGTGAGGGTATCGGAGTAAGTTTGCCCGGCCGCGTCGATCTAGCTTCGCAGCGCCTTGTATTCGCGCCGAATCTTGATTGGAGCGACTTTGATTTGAAGACTCCGCTCGAGGAAGCAACAGGCCTCCCGGTTGAACTTGAAAACGCGGCAAATGCTTGTGCCCTGTCCGAGATTTGGTTTGGACGTCGCTCCGAAGGTGCACAGGATCTCATAGCTTTAACCGTCGCCGAAGGAATCGGTACCGGGTTGGTTTTGAATCATCAACTGGTCCGCGGATCTACCGGTGTGGCGGGTGAATTCGGACACACGACGATTGTCGAAAACGGGCTCCAGTGTCGTTGCGGCAACAAAGGTTGCTGGGAGCTCTACGCTTCGAATTCGGCGGCCGTTCGTTACTACACTGGCTCGAAACAGACTGCTCAAAAGCCAAGCTTTGACGACATACTTAGGTTGGCGAGTCAGGGCGATGCGAAAGCAATCGAAGCCCTTAATCAGATGGCTCATTATCTCGGAGTTGGCATTGCAATGCTGGTGACCGGACTGGCGCCGGACGTGATTTTGGTGATTGGCGAAATCACGCGACTCTGGCACCAGGTGGGACCAATCATTACCAAGACGGTCTCGGAACGCTCATTAACACACGCAAATACGCGCATTGTGCCGACCGACCCAGTGTCGCATCCGAGACTCCTCGGCACGATCGCACTAGTACTCCAACAGCATTTTGGGGCGCCATTGGTCGCTTAGACCGAGGCTTGTCTATTTTGTTGTTGTCTCGAACTATAAACGTCAAAGGGTTTGCTTTTCGTCCACACTGCCAACCGGCAGTCAGATCTTTCAGAACAAGCGATGGTTACAGGATTTAGCCGGCTTTGATGATCGCATCAAGCCACTTAGGTCACGGCTGAAGATTTTGAAGGCTTCCCCGCATCAGTCTAAGCGCGTCGGCCAAGGATATTTATCTTTCCAACTAAAGGAGATAACACCGATGTTCCGTCCAACCAAAGCAACTCAACCGAGAGTTCGGCGGCTGCTTAACCCCTGGCTTCTCACGCTGCTCGCAGCCTTGGCCTTGCCTGCCCTTGTTTATGGACAAGTGCTTTATGGCTCCGTAAATGGAACCGTTACGGATCCCAAGGGCGATACCGTACCCGGTGCAACCGTTGAGGCGAAGAACGTCGCTACAGGACTGGCGCAGGAAACCAGGACCAACGATAACGGCGCCTTTGGATTTACCAACCTGCAACCGGGCACTTACAACATCACCTTTACGCTCGCGTCGTTTAAGACACTGATCCAGGAAGGCGTGAGAGTCGAGGCCAATAACGTCCGACGCGTTGATGCGCAACTGCAAGTCGCAGACGTGAAGGAGACTGTTGTAGTCACCCAGGAGACGATTCCACTCCAGACGGATCGCACTGACGTGAACATCACGCAAACAACCAGACAGGTAAACGACCTGCCCCTGGTTGGCAGCCTCGGACGTAACTATCAGAGTTTGACCCAACTGGTCCCCGGCACCATTAACCAGGGCGAACAAAACTCGGTAGCGGGTAATCCGCAACGCTCGATCTCGTTCAACGTCAATGGCGTGTCGAGAATGCAGAACAACACACGCATCGACGGAGCGAGCATTGTCTATCCATGGCTACCGACGAACACCGTCTACGTGCCACCCGCAGAATCAATACAAGCGGTGAACATCGTGACTAACTCGTTCGACGCGGAACAGGGTTTAGCCGGGGGCGCCGCAATCAATCTCTCGATCAAGTCAGGAACCAATGATTTTCACGGCTCTGTGTGGGGCTACGACACCAACAGTCGATTCCTGTCGAGAAACTTTTTCCAACCGGTCAACCAAATCAAAGTTCCAAAGAACATTCTTGCTCAGTACGGTTACGCCGTCGGTGGTCCAATCATCAAGAACAAATTGTTCTTCTTTAACGACTTCGAAAGAACCAGCCAACGCTCAACAGCACGAACTACTTTGTTCAGTATTGCGCCAGCGAGCCTTCGACCGGACGCCAATGGAAACGTTAGTTTCGCGGGCACTGGCACTGTTATTTACGACCCACTTTCAAATCCGGATCCAAGACTGCGAACGCCATTCCCCGGCAACATCATTCCGGCGAGCCGCATCGACATCGCTGCTAAAGAGCTAATCGGCCGAATGCCTTTGCCGAATGTTTGCGCAACCTGCTTCACCAACAACTTCGCACCCAACGGCGTGGCTTCGTTCGACAGAGACAACTACGACACCAAGGTTAACTACAACTACAGTGAGAAGTTGTCGATCTTCGGTCGTTATAGTTTGTCCAACAGCAAGGTATTTGAACCATCCATCTTCGGAACAGCCGGCGGCGACGCTCTTAACGGTGGCCAGCAGGGATTTGCACCCAGCAGAATTCAAGTGGCTGGACTTGGTGGTACCTATACATTCAATCCCGCCGTCGTGTTAGACGTGAATGTTGGCTACACGCGCCAACGCCTCGGGGCTCAGGACGACAACTTCGGTACTAATGTCGGACTTGATATTTTGAAGATACCGGGAACCAACGGTCCCGATCCGCTGCAGAGTGGTATCCCTTCCTTTCAGATCAGCCAGTGGGCCAATCTCGGCAACGCGAACACCGGCAATCCGTTTCTATTTCGCGATAATCAATACCTGCTCGCCACCAACCTTTCGTGGCTGAAGGGCTCGCATGATTATCGCTTCGGTCTCGATTATCAAAATCAACAAATCAATCACTTCCAACCGCAAGGCGGCGCGTTCCAAACCGCACGTGGAACATTTGTGATTAACGGATTCGCAACCGCACTTCAATCGTGCAACGCGATTAATAGCAACGACCCGACTCCTGTGGTTACACCGGCTGTTTGCGGAACACCCGGTACCCTGGCAACGCCGACGAATGCAGACAGATTTAATAGCTGGGCGGCCTTTCTACTTGGTTTGCCAACTGGCGGTAGCAGCTCTGGTAAAGTCACCCAACTAAGAAATCCAAACGCTCTCCGCTTACTTTCGTACGCGGTATATGCTCGTGATCACTGGCAAATCACTCGCAACATTACTCTCACGTACGGTCTACGTTGGGAGCGCTATCCCTTCCCCGATAAAGACAACACCGGTATCAATCGTTTCGATGCAGCTGATGGCATCGTTCACACGGGTGGGTTGAGCGGTGTGCCAAGAGACAGTGGAGCCGAATCGGGACCGGGACAGTTCTTACCTCGAATTGGAGTTGCCTGGCGCCTTGGTGAGAAGACGGTTATTCGCGGTGGCTATGGTCAGTCTGCCGATCCCCGACCATTCATCGATTTTCGCAACGCTTACCCGGTCGTTAATAACGTCACGAATGCGGTACCAACATTTGGACTTGGTAACGTACCGGCTAATAACAACTTCATTCCGGTTACGACCTTCCGCATCGGAATTATTCAGCCTCCGCCTCCAGACCTTTCCAACGGATTGTTGAAGCTGCCGGCAAACACCGACACGTCTACCTATCCGCGGACGCCAAAGCGTAAGGAGATTCACTCGTTTAATTTCCTGATCCAGCGTGAATTACCCTGGAGTCTCGTTGGGCAAATTGGCTACGTGGGCACCCGCGCCAAGGGCCAGATGGGCTTTATAAACATCAATTCCTCAGCGCCGGGTACAGGCAACAATGGCCGTCCGTTGTTTATCGCTTTTGGAATCAATGGCAACGTGAACTCAATTGAACCTTTTGGCGATGCGACCTACGACTCAATGCAGGCCACACTTACTCGCCGTTGGAAAGGCTCGATCCTGGGTGGCGCTTACACATGGTCCAAAGCAATAAACTATGCAGACAACGACGCGAATCCGCGTATTCCGTATCTGCCCGAAAAGGAACGGAATCGTGGTCCAGCAGGCTACGACCGACGTCATAACTTCCAGGGCTACGCCGTTTGGGACGTGCCTCTAGGTAAGGGTCAGCAATGGCTAAACGATACCTGGGTCAGCAAGGTCGTTGGTGGCTGGCAGTTGAACGGCATCATGGCTCTAACAAGTGGTGCACCGTTCTACGTAGTCCAGAACACCTCCAACCTGAATGCCGCGGGCAGCGCACAGGTACCGAACCAGGTTAAACCGGAGGTTGAAATTCTGAATGGTGTGGGGACGCCGGGACTACGAGGTGCAGCCGCCGGCAGGTGGTTCGACATCACGGCTTACGCTGCTGAGAACGGAGCTCGGTTTGGATCGGCCGGCAGAAATAATGTCTATGGACCAGAGTTTTTCCAGGTAGACATGAGTTTCTTCCGGACAATTAGTTTCACCGAAAACTTCAAGCTCCAGTTTAGAGCTGAAGCAATCAACGTCCTGAATCATCCTAACTTTGGCGCTCCCCAGGCCAATTTTAACGACACCAATTTTGGATACATCACGTCAACCGTGGGCCAGGCCTCACGACAATGGCGTTTTGGCATCCGATTCTCCTTCTAACTCCAGTGAGAGCAACTCACGCGTAACAGCGTGAGTTGCTCTTGCCCTTTACGTTAGGCAAACGGCGGGTGACAGCCCCGACCCGTCAATCACCAACTGCTGATTGTCATAGGCGAAACTGCCGCGCAAAAGCGTTGGCTGGAATTCGTAGTGTCTTCGGAAGCCCTCGCAGCGGTTAGGCAATTGAGGCAAGCATCTACAAGGACACCCAAGTCTTTGGAACATGTGAGCCCGGGAAATTTGCAAAACCTCTCGCTTTCGGATGCAGCTTCTTAAATGCAGTTGTTACAAGGGGACGCAGTTCGAAAGGGCACTAGGCGCAAAGTGTCAGATATAAACCTTGGAATTCCCAAAGGAGCCTAGTATGTGGACCACCACTTCCCGATTACGACCCTTAAAAGACAGATGTCTTGTGCTGGCGTTTGTCGTTTGCTGCACTCTATTTGCGACAAGTATCCTGAACGCTCAAGTGTGTCCCACACCCGGAGCAACACCTACAAATGCAACAACCGCAGTGCAGGATCGTGACCAGATGATGTGTCAACAGGGACTCAGCTTTCCTGTTCTACCCGTGCGTTCCGGAACGGCCTGGCCGTGGAACGATCCCACCGCGCCAACCAACGCGCGTCCTACCACGCTAAGTACCCCTGAAGGTAATTGGACCGATCCACAGGGTCACGTCGTAGTCAGAACCGCCTGGGGACTCTGGCATACCTACGATTCAGATCCGCTCTATTCGCCAAATCCGTCTCAACATTACAACCC